>CAZPXE010000011.1:0-22399 GCA_964590545.1 uncultured Rhodobacterales bacterium
ACCTACGTGGAGGAATTACCCTCAGGGATTGCCACTAAAGGCGCACCTCGCACGCTGTCCCGACACCTCTCTCCAACATCTTTCTTGACACTGGATCACCTCCTTTCGCTTTGTTGAACTCACTCGAATCATGGCACGGAAACCGCGATCCGCAAAGCGTTTTTTACCCAGCAGGCTGCGTTCCGGCGCGGTCGGTGATCCATCTGAACGGAATAAGTGCAATCAACGCCAGCGACAGCTTCACGCCCCAATCGGCAACCGCGAGCGAGACCCAAAGCGGCACGACTGGCCCCATGCCAAGCAGCGGGATTGCTTCGCTTGCCCAAGACACGTCATTGGACGGCTCAAGCGCGGTCAGGGTCGTGGAGAACGCGATAAAGAAGAACAGCGCAGTATCGACCGAGCTGCCGATAATGGTCGAGGCCAGCGGCGCTTTCCACCACGCACCCTTGCGCAGGGCCGAGAAGATACCCACATCGAGCAGTTGCGCGACAAGGAAGGCAAGGCCGGAGCCAATCGCGATGCGGAACGTGACCAGCGGGCCAAATTCGCCCATGATCTGTGTGCCGACGAGCGAGCAGAACACGCCAACGATGAAGCCGACAAACACCACCACCCGTGCCGGGCCCGCGCCATAGAGGCGGTTCATGATATCGGTGACAAGAAAGGCCAGCGGGTAGGTGAACGCCCCCCATGTAAGCCAATTGCCGAACAGATGTTGAACCAGAATATTCGATGCGACCACGATGGCCGCCATGGCAAGAATGCCGGGAAGATGAGCGCGAGACATGTTTTCTATCCGTTTTTGCAAGGTAGTCGGAGACTTGACCCGCACCGGTCGCACCGGGCGGGTGCCTCCCCCTAAACGGCTGCGACAATCGGCGCAAGTTAATGTTTAAGGCGCAGTTCCAGCATCTCGCTTTTCAGGATGGGTGTGTAATTGTCGTCTGAAACCAGAAGGATGCGGGTCTCGGACGGGGCGGGGTGCCAGATTGCAATCCCTTCGAAATTGTCGTGCTCGCCTAAGGCGGAGGAGAAGATCTCTTGCGACTGCGCCCCGTCTTGCAGGGGTTCCAGCATGCGGATGCGGATACGAAACCCGATGAGGGAAAAGGCGCGCTCTAGCAGGAACAGCCGCCCTTGCGCATCGAAATCTGCTCCGACGATGGAAAAACCGGGTGTTTCAGGCAACCGCGTTTGCTCTGACCAAACGCCGTCCTGCAAAGCATATAGCGGGAAAGTTCCATCAGGATCTGCGGTTTCGAACAGGGTCCAAAATGCGCCGTTTGGCGACTGGGCCAAAGCTTCAAGACCGCGATTGCCGCTTTCCAAGTCTCGTACAGTCGGGATATCGGGCAGATAATCGGGGTCTTTGTTCCCCCAAATGTACGTCAACACGCGCGTCGGTCCTTCGGCAGACACGTGAAACGTATCATTAGCGCCGATGGTCAGGCCTTCACTGTCGGGGTGGCGGTGTTCGCCGTTGTGCCGCAAGCGTTGCGTGTCTGTGAGTTTGGCCGCTGCTAGCGATCCGTTGTCGTCACGAATAAGGTCGGCCCGAAAAGCAAAGCCGCGATCCGATAGCAATGTCACCGATGTTCCGTCTGCGGACACGTCTAGGCCAGACAGACCTCCGACATTTTGCCCAAGCAATTTCAGATCGATGCGTGAAACGATCGTCGCCGTATCAGCCTGCGCTGCGAGCGCCAAACCCCATGTCAGCGCGAGCGCAGCACCGCCCCGCAGGAATTGGGCAGATCGGCCAGCACGTATTCGCGCCGCTTCTTGCCGGGCTTCGCATTCGGGTTCGGCGGCGGTGGGTTCAGGATGTTGCGCACCCATTGTTCGGCCTCGGCGCAGCCATCGCCGCGCGGCGGTGGGTCCTGATTGACGCAACCACGCGCGCCACGCGGACAGGCCAGACGGACGTGGAAATGATAGTGATGCCCCCACCAGGGGCGAACTTTTCGAAGCCACGCGCGATTGCCCTTTTCATCCTTGCACATCTGCACCTTCGCCCCGGGAAACACGAATATCCGGGCGGTGCGGCGATCTTGTGCGGCGGCCTTGATAATCTGGTGATGCGGTTTCGACCAGTTGCTATTTACATAAGCCCCATTGGAGCGGCGCAGGGAGATGGACGAGATATTCTCGCGCTTTTGACGGCTCAGGTTCAGGCGGTCTGCGGGCAGCATCCAGATATCGATGTCCAAGCCAATCTGGTGGCTGCGATGCCCGGTCAGCATCGGCCCGCCGCGCGGTTGCGAGATATCTCCGATATATAGCCCCTTCCAGCCGGGCTGTTGCGCCGCCTTGGCGCTGAGTTTCTCGATGAAATCAATCGTCTCAGGGTGGCCCCAATTGCGATTGCGGGACAGGCGCATCGCTTGCCAAGTGGGACCGGTTTCCGGCAGCTTCTCAGCCCCGGCAATGCAGCCTTTCGCGTAACCGCCCAGCGGCGCGGGCTTTTGATTGGACGCATCCCGTTTCGCCCCAAACTGCTGTTTGGCCAGCGGCTGCGCCTGAACCGGCGCGACAAGCCCCAGCATCAGAAGTGCGGTGATAAGCCATTTCATGTCTTTTCTCCGTCCTTGTTGACCCACATTAACATGATCAACCCTACCGCGAACAAGCCAATAACCGGTGAGACGCCAATTTGCGCGCTGCCGCTCGTCGTTGTCGCCAGATAGATCAGCGTAGGGGCGAGGAAGGCTGTTGCCCGTCCTGCCAGTCCATAAAGGCCGAAATACTCGGTTTTCGAGCCTTCATCGCAATGGCGCACCATCAGTGACCGGCTGGCCGATTGCAGGACGCCGCCAAGGCCGCCGATGAAGACGCCGCAGGCAAAGAACAGGATGTTTGGCAGGGGCGAGTCTGCACTCAATTCAACCCCGAACACCTTACCAGGAGAGATATTGATGACCGTAAAGCTCACAAACATCAGCACGATAATCGAAAAGACCACAACAGGCTTGGGCCCAAACCGCCGGTCGGCAAACCCGCCCACATAGCTCATCACGCAGGCGCCCAGCGCCCCGACGATCCCAAAGACGCCGATAAAGGCCACGGGCCAGTTCAGCACCAGCGTCGCATAGACGCCGCCAAAGGTATAAAGCCCGTTCAGCGCGTCGCGATACAGCATGGATGAGATCAGATAGGTCCGCAGGCTGACCTTATCGGCCAGACCCTTGATCGATTTCACCACATGGCCCAGCGCCTCGGACACAGAGGCGCGCTTAGCGTCGGTGCGCACTTCGCGCACCCACATAAAATACGGAACCATGAACAGCACGAACCACAGCGAAACGAGCGGGCCGATGCTGCGTGTGCCTTCCCGGTCTTCCGCCGACAATCCGAACAGGGGATCAAGCCCCGCAATCGTTTTGCCATTCGGCTGCTCAACAAACAGGACAAGCGCAAGGATCAGGCAAGTCAACCCGCCCAGATAGCCGAAGGCAAAGCCCGAGCCGGAGATTTTGCCAATCTCGTCCTCGGTCCCAAGGTCCGGCAGTTGCGAATTGGTGAAGATAAGCGCCCATTCGACCGCAACGAACCCGACACCGAAAGCCGCGAGCATCCAATACAGGTTCGATGCATCCGGCTGCGTGAACCAAAGGCTCGCCGAGCCAAGCGCCGTGAGGATGCTGAACGCAATGATCCACGGCAGTCGCCGCCCGTTGCTGTCGGCCATCGCCCCGAAAATCGGCGCAAACAGGGCCGTGACAACCCCGATAATCGCAACAGTTCGGGACCAAAGCGCCTGCGCCTCGGCATCCGCAGCCGTTTCATCCAGCCCCTGCCCGATGAAAAACGTCGCGGCAAGCGAAGCGAAGAACGGCCCAAAAATGAATGTATTCAAGACCGTATGATACGGCTGGCTCGCCCAATCGAAAAAGTACCAGCCCCAGATGCGCTTGCGCAAAGATGGTTCCGCCATACGCGCCCCTTACGTGTTTTTTAGCACTAAACACTGTGGAGTCGGCTTGACGCAAGGACGGGTTTTCCGTGCCTTGATATTCAATCAGCGTGATCAGGGTTGGACAGGGGCGCTATTCTGCGACCAAAGCCACCGGCGCGTCGGCCTGATCCTGCATCGGTGGCCAAGGGCGCGTTGCCTCGGCCGCGCACCAATTGGCGATCCAATCCGGGAATGGGGGCGAGGTGGCATCCTTGCCCAGCGCCGCCAAAACCCGTTCTGGCGCAACAATACCGTTCCGGTCCGTAGCAGCGGCGCGATACAGAACATGGTTCGCGCAACTCCCGTCACGCTTCCACATCGACTGCTCGATATAGGTGAACTTGTCGTCCCAGCACACGGCGCGCGATTTGACGGTGAACCGCTCAAACCCGCGAATACGCTGGCGATAGCGCACGGAACTGCCCGCCATGGTCAGGCCCCAACGCTGTCGCTTCAACACGTCGATCAGCCCAGTGCGTTTCGCCATTCCCAGCCGTCCAATATCGAACAGGGTTAGCGCACGACCATTGTTCAACTCCAGAAACCCGTCCAAATCCCACGGCAAGCACATATGCTCTGATACATGGGTGTCGGTCAGTTCTGTCAAAGCGGGCAGTTTGCGGGTGCGGTTGTATTCCAGCGCAAGGCGGATGAACGGGAACATCGGCAATCTCCTTTGTTCCAGATGTGTCATGCTGCAGTGCAGAATCAAGGCGCGCATGGTCGCAACCTTGCGTAAAGGGGTTTTGCGGCATAGGTGACAGGGAAGGCAAACAGGAGACCCACCATGCTCGCGATTTACGGACCCCTACAACTCGTTCTAGGCGTCGTTTACTTTGTGATGATCGTGCATCTTATCATGAGCTGGTTGATCAATTTCCAGATTCTGAACCTGCATCAGCAATTCGTCGCGCAGCTTTGGTACGGCCTCAACCGCCTGCTTGAGCCGATTTATGAGCCGATCCGCCGCGTTCTGCCGAACACGCACCCGCTTGATCTGGCACCACTGGTCGCACTGCTCATCGTGATTTCACTGCGCGCCTACATTCTGCCGGTGATCTTCGGTTTCGCCTGACACGGTTAGACCCTTGTTCACGGAATCTTAGTGTGAAATTGTGATCTGTAACGAGCAGACCACAACAATTTAACACGACTTGTAAGGTTCATGGACGCAGGCAGCCTCCTGAAAGACGTTTTCGGTTTTGACGATTTCCGCCCCGGACAGGCGGAGATTGTGGAGGCTGTGTCTCAGGGCGAAGACGTGCTTGCAATCATGCCGACGGGCGGCGGGAAATCGCTTTGTTTCCAATTGCCTGCGCTGATGCGCGATGGGGTGACGGTGGTGATCTCTCCGCTGATTGCTTTGATGCGCGATCAGGTCCGCGCGTTGCAAGCGGCGGGGGTTGAGGCAGGCGCGCTGACCTCCGGCAATACGCCGGAAGAGACGGATGCCGTTTGGCAAGCCCTCGAAGATCGGCGGCTAAAGCTGCTCTATATCGCGCCAGAACGGCTCGCCTCCGGTTCTTCGATTGGGATGTTGCGGCGGATTGGCGTGTCGCTGATTGCTGTGGACGAAGCGCATTGCGTCAGCCAATGGGGTCATGATTTCCGCCCCGACTACCTGCGCATTGGTGAATTGCGCGCCGCACTGAACGTCCCCGTCGCCGCCTTTACTGCCACCGCCGACGCCGAAACCCGCGCCGAGATTATGCGCAAGCTGTTTGACGGGCGGGAGCCGCGGACCTTTCTGCGGGGCTTCGACCGGCCCAATCTGCACCTTGCCTTTGCAGCCAAAGACGGACCGCGCCGCCAAATCCTCGACTTCGCGGCAGCGCGCAAAGGGCAGTCCGGCATCGTCTATTGTGGCACCCGCAAGAAAACCGAGAGTCTTGCACAGGCGCTGAACGAGGCCGGGCAAACCGCGATCCATTATCACGGCGGGATGGAGGCTGAGGATCGGCGCATCGCCGAAACCCGCTTTCAGCGCGAAGACGGGTTGATTGTGGTGGCCACGGTGGCATTTGGTATGGGCATCGACAAGCCTGACATCCGCTGGGTCGCCCATGCGGACCTGCCGAAATCCATCGAAGCCTATTACCAAGAAATTGGCCGCGCCGGACGCGACGGTGCGCCTGCGGAAACGCTCACCCTGTTCGGCCCCGACGATATCCGCCTGCGTCGCGCGCAAATTGACGAGGGCCTTGCCCCGGCGGAGCGGCGCATGGCCGACCATGCCCGGCTGAACTCTCTGCTGGGTCTGGCAGAAGCGCTGGAATGTCGCCGGAAAACGCTGCTCGCCTATTTCGGGGAAACCCATGCGGCCTGTGGGAAATGCGACCTGTGCGATCGCCCGGCGGATACGTTCGACGGCACAACGGCGGTGCGCAAGGCGCTTTCGGCAATCCTGCGCACAGATGAATGGTTCGGAGCAGGGCATCTGATCGACATTCTACTGGGGACCGAGACCGACAAAATCCGCCAGCGCGGGCATACCTCTCTGCCCACCTTCGGCGTCGGGACCGAATATGACAAACGCCAATGGCAGGCGATTTTCCGGCAGATGATGGGGCACGACCTAATCCGCCCCGACCCGGATCGCCACGGCGCGCTTCGGATGACCGACCACGCGCTGCCGCTGTTGCGCAACGAAGATACGATCATGCTGCGCCGCGACAGCATCAAAGCCGCCCGCAAAGGCCCGATGGTCAAAACGCTGGTCTCCGAAGAAGACGCGCCGCTGCTGTCCGCGCTCAAGGCCAAACGGCGCGCATTGGCCGAAGCCGCGCGCGTGCCTGCCTACATCGTATTCACCGACCGCACCCTGATCGAAATGGCCGAAAAGCGCCCACAATCTCTGGATGAAATGTCGGGTATCTCCGGTGTCGGGGCCAAGAAACTCAGCACGTATGGGGCTGAGTTTCTGTCTGTGGTCACCGGTGAGGCGGAGCAAATGCACCCCTCACGCATGAAGATCGCCGGGATGGATGCGGGCGCGATCTATGACCGGCTCCTGGAAATCCAGTCGACCCTGTCGCGTGGGGAAACAGGAACCGACAAACCGCTTAGTTGCTCTGCCGCGCAACTTTCGAAAGTGGCGCAGATGCGCGCGCCAGATCCGCAATTGCTCGAAAAACTGCTGGGGGAACGCCGCGCGCAGCGCTTTGGCCCAGCCTTTCTGGACGCGCTGCGGGAAGCGGGCTAAGTCCTGCCCAAAGCGTTAAGGGGGAAGCCAAGCATGCTCGTTGTTATCTCACCCGCCAAACGGCTGGATTGGAATGAACAAACCGTCGAAATGACCGCGCCGGACTTCCCGGAAGACGCGGCGCGTTTGGTGAAAACCGCACGAAACCTGACACTCGGCAATCTGAAATCCCTAATGGGGCTCAGCGATGATCTCGCACGTCTAAACCGCGACCGGTTCAAATCCTATGACGAAAATCCGGTGCACGACGTGCTGCGCCCAGCCGCATTGGCCTTTGCGGGCGACACGTATCAAGGGCTCGACGCGCAAAGCCTTGACGAGGACGAGATGGCCTGGGCGCAGGACCATTTGCGCATTTTATCTGGCCTGTACGGATTGTTGCGCCCGCTTGATGGCATCCAACCCTACCGGCTTGAGATGGGCAGCCGCCTGAAAACCCGGCGAGGCACCAACCTTTATGACTATTGGCGGGATCAATTGTCCAAAGCGTTGAACGAACAGGCAGACACGGCCGGGACTGGCGTTTTGGTGAACTGCGCCAGCCAAGAGTATTTTGGTGCCGTTGCGCCCAAAGCCCTAAAACTGCGCGTGATCACACCACAATTCATGGAAGACAAAAACGGCACGCCGAAGATAGTCAGCTTTTTCGCCAAGAAAGCGCGCGGCTCAATGGCGCGATACATCGTGCAAAACCGTTTGACCGACGCGGCAAGCTTGCTTGACTTCGATTACGGCGGCTATGCCTACCAGCCGCAGCTTTCCAAACCGGATACGCCCGTCTTCCTGCGGCCCGGTTGAGACGTCATTCTGCGGCTAGCTCGCCAAAGCTTCTTCCGCATCCGGCGGACAAGCATCTTCCGGCACATGTTTCAGGATCATTTCCATAATGGCAGGCTTTCGAAGCGGTTTGGTCATGTAAAAGTCCAAGCCAGCCTCCAAAATGCTTTCCCCATCCCCAGTCATGGCGTGCGCCGTCAAAGCAACAATGGGCACATGTTCACCTGACGTTTCTTCCAAGGCGCGAATCGTGCCGGTGGCTTCCTTGCCGTCCATGTTCGGCATGGAAATATCCATGAATATCAGATCCGGATTTACGGTCTTGTACGCCTCGACCGCTTGCAACCCGTCATTGGCAAAGGTGAGGTCGATATCGAGGTTTTTCACCATCTTCCGGAACACAAGCTGATTGGTCTTGTTATCCTCAGCCGCGAGCACACGCATCTTTCGAAGGTTTGACTGGGCGTCAACATTGGCTTCTGGCGGACACGGCGCGTCGGAATTGAGAACGCTTGAAGGAAGGGTTTGCTCGGTCCTCTCCTCGGTAACTTGTATTGGTTCAGCTTCGTCGCTCTCTGTAGGTTTTGACTTTGGTTCTGCGGGTGGATCAAGCTCCGCCAATGCCGGTGGTTCATCCGGAGCTAAGCCAACAGTACTCGAAGGTTCGACTGCGCCCGCAAGGTCCGACTGTTTTTCGTTATGCGTGATTGCGGGATGGGCCGGAGAAGACTTGTCGCGGCGCCGCGCGCGAAACATAGGGGGCGCCTCGCTTTCTTGCTCGGCGTCATTTTCGAAAATCGTGACGCCAGAGGCCGCAGTAAACTCTGCTGGCTTTGAGGCCGCAATCGAAGCGCCCAAGTCTGTCAGCGTTTTGAACAAGGTGGAGCGGCTTACCGGACGTTGCAGCAACGCGACAACTTGCTCCCGCGCGGGGGACTCGTTCATCAGGCTAGAGTTGGAACTGATCATGATGCACGGCGTGTCAACACTGCGCTCGCGTAAACCCATCACAAACTCAGCACCATCCACGTCCGGCATCAGGTGATCCGTGATTACAAGATCGTAAGATGTATCCAAACCGTTATAGGCTTCTTGCGCGCTCGCAAAACCGTCTGCGGCAATTCCCAAAAGTTCCATCTGCCGCTGCAGAATTCCGCGGTTTACCTCGTTATCATCTACGATCATGGCCCGCGAAATTTTCCCCTTCAGGCGCGGTGGCTCCTCAACAACTTGATCAAGGGAATCGACCATAATGCGGAACCCGAAATTCGACCCCACTCCCAACTCGCTCGTCGCCCAGATTTCACCATGCATCAAGTTCACAAGACGTTTGGTAATCGCCAACCCCAATCCGGTCCCTTCGAATTGGCGATTCCGTTCATCTTCAACTTGGGTGAACTCTCCGAAGATATGTTCGATTTTCTCCGCAGGGATGCCGATTCCAGTATCTTCAATCGACACGTGAATGGCCGTTTGCTCGGTCTTGCCACCTTCGACGCCCGTCACACGGACCAGCACATGACCTTCTGCCGTGAACTTGACAGCGTTGCCGATCAGATTGGTCAGAATTTGCCGGATTCGACCAACATCACCTTGGAAACTCGGCGCCAAGAAAAGATCATAATCCACTAACAGCGCCACACCTTTTTCACGTGCCGCAGGCTGGACCAGCATAATGACCTCATGGATCGCCTTTTCCAGATCGAAAGGCGCACAGTGCAAAACCAGTTTTTCAGCTTCAATCTTTGAATAGTCGAGAATGTCGTTGATGATGACCAGCAGCGCTTCACCAGAGTTGCGGATTGTCTCTGCATAAAGGCTTTGCTCGTCGCTTAACTCAGTATCCGCCAGCAATTCAGCCATACCGACCACACCGTTCATCGGTGTGCGAATTTCGTGGCTCATGTTCGCAAGAAAGGCTGATTTCGCGCGCGCAGCATCTTCTGCGCGGTAGCGGGCGTCTTTAAGTTCCTTTTCGTAATGCACATCGTCTGTGATGTTCATACCAAGTGAGACCATGTCCCCTGACTGATTTCTGTGATCGATCAGGCGGACGAACTGATCGTTCCAAAGCCGGATCGTGACTTGCTCAGGTTCTGGCATCTGTCGTCGTCGCATCATTTTGGCGCGCCAATCAGCAAGCGACAGATCTTCGGTGTCGACGATTCCTTCTTCGGTCAGCAATTGCAGCAAACGCGCATAGGCGACGCCGGGCTTTACTTCTTCCAGACCATCAAAGGGCAACAGGTAAGCGTGATTGGCTGCGATCAGGATGTCATCCGTGTCGAAAAAGGCAAAACCGTCTTGAATTGTACTGATTGAGTGCCACAACCGCCGCTCAGCCAATTCCACCTTTTGGTGTGCAACCGATAGGTCGGATTTGACGCGTTCATTCTCTGATCGAATCGTAACGACCTGCGCCTGCGTCTCGACGATTCGCTCTGACAGAGCCTTCGCATGCTGGCCAAGTTTGCGGTTTGCAGCATAAAGTTCGGCTTGTTTCAGTTCTAGCAGACGCTCGGCGGCAAGGCGCCCGCGTCTCTCAGCCGCCAGTTTTTCAGCTATACTCATGCCAAGAGGCCCATGTTTACTCAGTTGGTACTCTCGCCGATCTGGGTGAATATCGACTTAATCGAAACCATCAATCTGAACGAACCTTGCTTTGTATCTGACCCCCATGCGACCCTGATCGCACAACAAGGAGGTGTGTCATGGCACTGCGGGTCGCCGTCGCTTTTCTGATCTCTATCTCAGCTTCACTTTTTGGCCCATCCGCACATTCTCAGGGGTTAGCAGGTGATCTTCTGCCCTCGCACCGTTTTGTGTATTGGCCCGACACAGATTTTCCGGGCGGCGACTTAGCGAGCCTGTTCGACACCTCACGAGACGCTTGCGTCCGTTCTTGCCGCGCGGATACGGCGTGCCGTGCATTCACCTTCAATGAACGTTCCAATGCTTGCTTCCTGAAGTCCGATAGGGATGAAACCGGGAACTATACTGGCGCTTTGTCGGCACAGA
The DNA here is from genome assembly GCA_964590545.1 of uncultured Rhodobacterales bacterium. Classification (GTDB taxonomy): domain Bacteria; phylum Pseudomonadota; class Alphaproteobacteria; order Rhodobacterales; family Rhodobacteraceae; genus Aliishimia. Next base: position 10,956 of record CAZPXE010000011.1, read on the forward strand.
AACTGCCGACAAACCCGGCGACAATGGCGCGCGCGACGGGTCGGCTGTCGCTGTTACCAACCATCAGCGCCGCCGATATGCGCGCGGCGAAGGACTTTGTGGATCAAATCGCGTTTCGCCATCCTGCCGGTCGACAAAACACAAGCGAGTTGACCGGACGATTGGCATCTGCCCTGTCCCGGAGTGACACAGTAAACGCCCGTACTTGGGCCGGTTTTTTGGCGTCGCGCACCGATAGCGCCGAGGCTTGGACCGCGTATAGCGCCATGTCCTTGCAACTGCCGAAGTCTGCCTCGCGGCGGGACCGCAATCAAGCGCGGCGCGAAGCGCTGCCAGCAGCGCTCAACGCGGTTTTCCGCGCAGCCTCTGACCCGCAAGAGGCTGAGGCGTTGGCGCAATTGGGTGATGCACTGCAAGCAAATGGGCGCGGCCGGGATAGTATTTCAGTGCTGCGCAGGGCAACCGCCCTATCTAACCGTAGTGACTTGCTGGCAAAGCTCGACGAAGCAATCGCTCAATTCGGGTTCCGCGTAACCGAGCATCAGGTAGACAACACTGCTGCCAATGCACGCATCTGCGTCACCTTCTCGGAACCCTTGGTAAGAAGCGGCGTCACCTACGATTCATACGTCCGCGTGCCTGAAACCGATACGGTGAGCGAAATTTCGGGCGCCCAGCTTTGTGTGCAGGGCATTTCGCATGGGGAAAACTATACCGTAACCCTGCGAAGGGGCCTGCCTTCCATCAGCGGCGAAGTCCTTCAGAAAGATGTCACGCTTGATCTTTATGTGCGCGACCGGCCTGCTACTGTCAGCTTCACGGGGCGTGGCTTTGTGCTGCCGAAACTGGCAGGCGCGGCGATCCCGATCCAGTCGGTGAACGCACCCGAAGTTGACTTGAAACTGCGCCGCGTGAGCGACCGCAACCTGCTGCGCGCCTTGCAAGATAACTACTTTGGACGACCCCTTTCAGGTTACAGCGAAGATGCTTTCGCCAATGATGTCGCCTCGGAAATTTGGGCCGGTCGTGCCGACTTGCGCACACAGTTAAATCGCGAAACGACAACGCGGTTGCCTCTGGATGACATGATCGCAGACGCCTCGCCCGGAATCTATGCCCTGACGGCGCGTGTTGCGGGAGCTGACAAGTACGACGACGCGGGTGCAACGCAGTGGTTCGTTGTGTCTGATCTGGGATTGACCAGCTACAAAGGAACATCTGGCCTTCATGTTTGGGTGCGGGGGCTCACAGATACACAAGGCCGCGAAGGGACCGAGGTTTCGCTGATTTCCGAAGCGAATGCGGTGCTTGCAACGGTCAACACGGATGCGAACGGGCTCGCGCATTTCGGCGCTGGCTTCGTGCGCGGCAGCGGGTCTGACGCACCCGCGCTCTTAGTGGCCAGAACAGCCGATGATCTGGCCTTTCTGCCCTTGAAGGGGCCCGCCTTTGACCTGTCAGACCGGGGTGTATCCGGACGCGCGGCCCCAACCGGACAAGACGCCTTTCTTGCAATTGATCGCGGTGCTTACCGCGCCGGAGAAACCATAGGTGCAACGGTCATTGTACGTGATGCATCGGGCGCGGCATCGATTGCTGATTTGCCGCTATACGCGCATCTCATGCGGCCCGACGGAGCGGAATACTCCCGAACAGCCGCGCAGCACTCGGCATCTGGCGGGTACGTGTTCGCGCTTCCAATTGGGGCCGATGTTCCGCGCGGCACGTGGCGGATGGACATCAGATTGGGAGAGAAAAGCGAACCTCTGGCGAGCACAACCCTGCTTGTCGAAGACTTCCTTCCAGAGCGTCTCGATTTTACAGCGGAGCTAACAGAAGGCCCTTTGACACTCCTCAGCCGGCCGTCTTTGACAGTGGCGGCGCGCTACCTTTTCGGCGCTCCAGCGGCGGATTTGCCGCTCGAGGCTGAGGTCTTGTTACGTCCCGCGCGCAATTTGAGTGATTGGCCAGGCTATCTGTTTGGTCGACATGACAGCACAATGCGCCCCACACTCGCGACCCAGACGCCGGTTCGAACGGATGCAGACGGGCGCGCTGTTCTTTCTTTGAAATTACCCTCTGTTTCGACAGTTGATGTACCGCTGGAAGCCCAGATCACAACGCGCCTGTCCGAAGGCAGTGGCCGCCCCGTAGAACGTGTGCTGACCACTCCGTTGGATTTGCTGACCCCGATGATTGGCCTAAAGCCCAATTTCGAAGATGTCGCTGCTGAAAACAGCAATGCACAGTTCAGTGTCGTCGCCCTTTCCCAAAATGGAACCACGCTGAGCGGAGCGGTCACATGGTCATTGAACCGCGTCGAGACCCGTTATCAGTGGTACCAACTTTATGGCGATTGGAAATGGGAACCCATTACGCGCCGCACCCAAGTCGCCAATGGAACGCTTGAATTGGGGGCCGATCCGGCAACTTTGTCCGTACCTGTGACTTGGGGCGAATATGAACTGATCGCGACTTTGGACGACATAAAATCCACCAGCTCGCTGTCATTCTATGCTGGTTGGTACGCCAGTGGTGATGGCTCCGATTCGCCCGACCGACTGAATGTCTCGCTGGACAAACCCACCTATCAACCCGGCGAAACCGCAACGCTTCGAGTCTCTACACGGCAAGGGGGGACGGCGCTCGTTTCTGTCCTCGCAAGCGGTGTCATCCTCGAAAAAACAGTTTCCATAGACGCCGGAGACACGACTCTGCCTCTGCCCGTCACCGACGATTGGGGGAACAGCGCCTATGTCACGGTGTCATTGCTGCGCAACGCGACGCCCGATGACCCGACGCCAACGCGTGCTATGGGCCTCGCGCATGCCGCTATCGAGCCGGGAACACAGGCCTTGGATGTCCGTATCCTTGCCCCGGAATTTACCGACGGGCAGGAAAACACCACCGATGTTCGCGTTGCCGTGCAAGGTGTTCCAATCGGAAAGCAGGCACATGTTACCCTATCCGCCGTTGATCTGGGGATTCTGAACCTGACGGCTCATGACAGCCCGGACCCCGCCAAACATTTCTTTGGACAACGTCGACTGGGTGTTGAGATCCGGGACCTTTATGGCCGCTTGATTGATGGCCAATCTGGTGCGCTTGGGCAGGTTCGCTCGGGCGGTGACGCTGCTGCACAGATGCGGTTGCAGGCCGCTCCGCCGGCGGAAGCGAACATGGTGTTCTTCTCGGGCATGGTTGAGGTCGGACCTGACGGCATTGCGTCGATCCCAGTCGCGCGCCCCGCATTCAATGGAACAATCCGCCTTGACGCCATCGCTTGGACCGACACGGCGGTCGGCAGCGCAACAGCAGAAATAATCGCCCGTGACCCAATCGTCGTAACGGCCTCGCTGCCGCGCTTTCTTGCACCGGGCGACGAAAGCCGCCTGCTTTTGGAGTTAGTCCACGCGGACGGCCCTGCTGGTGACATGCCATTGTCCATCACTGCGCCCGGCTTGGAATTGCTGGATGCGCCCACGTCCGTTCTGATCAAAAAAGGCGAAAAAACAACGATCAGTGTTCCCTTTGAAGCTGGGCCAGTTCGCGATACGGAATTGACCGTTTCTCTGGTTCTGCCAGATGGGAGCCAAGTCGACAAAACACTTGCCCTTGGCATTCGACGCAATGATCCTCAGGTTGCGGCAACGCGGCGTTTCTCTCTTGGTGCCGGAGAAACCTTCCGCTTTGACGCTGAGGTTTTCGCCGGGTTGATCCCGGGCCAAGGTGAGGCCGTGCTCTCCGCTGGGCCACTGGCACGGTTCGATGTACCCGGGCTTTTGGCCCGTCTGGAACGCAATCCCTATGGCTGCACGGAACAGATCACATCCGCCGCCCTGCCCCTTCTATACTTAAGTGCCTTTGCACCTGACACAGATGTCGCAAACCGCATCAACACAGCGATCGCCCGCGTTCTGACACGCCAAACCAGCAGCGGCAGTTTCGGCTTATGGCGCGCTGAAAGCGGTGCGTTTTGGCTAGACGCTTACGTAACCGACTTCCTGTTGCAAGCGCGGGATGCCGGATACAGTGTTCCTGCTCTGCCTTTGCGGCTTGCCCTGAACAACTTGCGCAACCGCATCAATTACGCGCCCGACTTCGACAAAGGCGGCGAAGACATTGCATATGCTTTGTTGGTCCTCGCACGCGAGGGGGCCGCATCGATGGCTGATCTGCGATACTATGCCGACACCAAACGCGCCGCCTTCGCAACACCCATCGCAGCGGCGCAACTTGGCGCGGCGCTGGCACTATATGCGGACACGCTGCGCGCAGATTCGATGTTTTCGCGGGCCGGAGAACTTCTGCAACGTCGCGAACCGGACCGGCTTTGGCGCGCAGATTTCGGCTCGACCACGTCTGACCGGGCGGCTGTTCTTCGCCTTGCGGCATCGTCAGGAAGTCAGGCGATTGACCAAACAGCTCTGGCGCAAACCCTGCAACTGAACCGCAACATGTCCACACAAGATGCCGCGCAAGTCTTGTTGGCCGCGCACGCTTTGCAAGCTTTTCCGGGCGGATCGGACCTCGTTGTAAACGGAGCAAACGCGCGTGGTCCGGTCGTTGAACGGCTGCTTAATGGCGCTGCACAATCCCATTCCGAAATTTCCAATGCAGGCGAACAGAGCATAGACCTGACCCTTACAACATTCGGCGTCCCCGAAGTTTCCCAACCGGCTGAGGGGTACGGCTATTCGGTGACGCGCCAGTATTTCTCAGCTGACGGCGCGCGACTGGAACCACCGTTCCAGACCGGCGCACAGATCATCGTAGTGCTGACCGTCAACAGCTTCGAAGACGTTACTGCAAGGCTGATGGTTGAGGATCCGCTGCCTGCGGGGCTCGAGATTGACAATCCAAACCTTCTGCAATCCGGTCAGATCCGCGCACTCGACTGGCTCAAGCCTGCAAGGCCAGAAAACGCCGAGTTCCTTTCGGATCGCTTTCGCGCTGCGCTGGATATGTCCGGCACGGAACCCGTGCATTTGGCCTATAAGCTGCGCGCTGTCACACCTGGGCTCTATCATCATCCCGCGGCGTCAGTTCATGATATGTACCGACCCGAATATCGTGCTGTGACAGAAACCGGTACACTGGCGGTAACCGAGTGACACGCAGAATGCATCGCTGGCTTTTCACGACAGCAATGATGCTGACCTTTCTGGCTATTGGGCGCGATGCGTTCGACGCTTGGGTGGATCGAACAGCGCTGCCAGAGCTGATACAAGACGTCTCTTTCGAAGTGCATGCGCGTGACGGGGGGCTTCTTCGTGTCTACCCGGTGGAAAATGGCCGTTGGCGCTTGGCAACAACGCCGCAAGATGTGGATCGTACCTATATCGACCTTCTGATTGCCACAGAAGACAAACGGTTTTACGCGCACTCGGGCGTCGATCTGCGCGCGTTGGTGCGGGCATCGGTGCAGGCCGTTCGGAACCGGCGTATCATCTCTGGGGGCTCAACCCTGACGATGCAGACCGCGCGGCTTCTGGAAAATTCCGGGACTGGGCGATGGTCGGGAAAACTTCGGCAAATCCGGGTCGCACTCGCGCTTGAGCGACGTTTGAGCAAAGAGAAAATTCTCTCTCTTTACCTGACACACGCACCATTCGGGAGCAATCTTGAAGGCGTGCGCGCAGCTTCATTGGCATGGTTGGGAAAGCCAGCTAAGCGTTTAACGCTGGCAGAGGCCGCTTTACTGGTCGGCCTGCCGCAAGCTCCGGAAACACGGCGCCCTGACCGATTCCCGGACGCTGCGACAGCCGCCCGTGACCATATTTTGTCGCGTTTGGGTGTGCACACCCCGGAACAAGCGGTTCCGACACGCATTACTCCTATGCCACTCCAAGCTCCGCATGTATCTGATCGCGCAAGGCTGGCGGCCGGACCCAATGCGCACAGCGCAAGGCTTACAATCGACCCGCATCTGCAACCTCTGATCGCCGATCTGGCACGCCGAGCAGTTCAGGACTTACCAGATGGTGCATCAGCCGCGATGCTCGTCGCGGATCATCAAACAGGAGATATTCTGGCCTATGTGGGGGCTGCCGAATATGGTGAGACGGGGCGAGACGGCTACGTCGATATGGTAAAAGCTCAGCGTAGCCCGGGATCGACTTTGAAACCGTTGATCTACGCGCTCGCTTTCGACGCAGGGCTTGCCCATCCGCAAACCCTTATGTCTGACCGACCCATCGCTTTTGGCTCTTATACCCCACAAAATTTCGATGGGATGTTTCGCGGCGATGTAACAGCAGAGCGCGCTTTGCAACTGTCGCTTAACATACCCCCCGTTGCCCTGACCGACGCACTCGGGCCATTCCGTGTGACCGCCGCCCTACGCCGAGCCGGTGCGCAGCCAGTGGTGCCGGGCGGGACACCCGGATTGGCAGTGGCCTTAGGCGGTTTAGGGCTTTCGCTTGAAGAGCTTACGCAACTCTATTCCGGGATTGCGCGTGGGGGTGAGCCGATAACATTGTCTTGGTTGCAAGACAAAAAGCCTGCATCAGGTCAACGGTTGGTAAACGCCTCAGCCGCGTGGCAGGTCCAATCAATCCTTTCTGGGATTCAACCGCCGCAGGGACAACCGTTGGGACGCATCGCGTTCAAAACCGGCACGTCCTACGGCCACCGTGATGCGTGGGCTATTGGCTGGGATGGATCGCACGTTATCGGCATTTGGCTGGGACGCCCGGATGGGACACCTGTTCCGGGTATTTTCGGTGGACAGGTCGCCGCGCCAATTCTGTTCGAAGCCTTCGAACGGGTATCGCCACAGCGCGCACCCCTTTCAGCGCCACCGCCAGAAACCTTAATTCAAAACAACGCCTTGCTACCCAAGCCCCTGCAAAGGTTCCGCGGAAGCGATGCCGAAAAAGAATTGAAGCGACCCCGGGTCGTGTTTCCGCCTGACGGAGCAAGGTTTCGCCACTCTGGAATGGATGGACTGGTTATAAAGCTCAGTGGAGGCACGCCGCCTTTTACTTTGCTATCCAACGGGACCGCGACGCAAATCGGTGCGCGGCGCGAGACTTTCTTAGCCCGGCCTGATCGGGGTTTTTCCAACCTGAGCGTTATCGACTCGCAGGGTGCATCGGATGACGTTCAGATCTACATCGACTGACGTTTACCGAGTCCCTTCTCGCAACCACGCAGCAACAATGAAACCCGCTGACAGAAGCAGTACAAGCCAAGGCGGCAATAGTGACATCTGCCGAACATCAAGCGTCTCGTAGGCCTCACGCGGCGTAATGCCAATCCAACCGCGGCCCGCTGCGGGGCGGCCTGGGCGCACAGATCGAATGCTTGGCACGCCGTCTTCGACCCGCTGAACGCCGCCCCGAACTGCGTCGATTGCCGGACCCATTTCATCTGCGGTGGCCAGCGTTTGCTCAAACTCGCGCGCTGCGGCCGGGCCGAGACCGATCACAGCCTCTAATTGCGTGTCTTGCAGGCGATACAGGCCAATTTCCGGCCCTTCATAGCTGCCTTCGAACAGGCCCGGTCGGGTCTGGGTCATGTCCACCACCGTTTGCGAACCATCGGGCGCTATCACTGTTACTTCTGATGTGGTTTCGGCCATGGTTCGGCGCTGGATATGCATGCGCTGCCCAACCGCATCAGCGGTTAACGCTTCTTCTTCCAACTCCGGTTCACCCATCATCCAATGGGCAAGACGGCGCAGCAACTCCAGTTGCGGTCCGCCCCCCTCATATCCACGCGACCAGAGCCAGGCGTGGTCGGACGCCAGCAAAGCCACGCGCCCTTCTTCAACCCGGTCGAGGAGCAACAAAGGCCGCTCGTCTATCCCCGACATCACCACATGGCCAGATTTCGGGGTAACCTCAATCTGGCGCAGCCACCGCCCCCAATCTCCATCAGACGGCAATCCTGCGGTAACCGGATGACGTTCCCCGTCCGCCGTAATTTCCGCACGGAAGGCTTCTTCGATCACGCGCGCTGTCGGTTCCGCAGGCAAAACAGTCCCCAGAGGTGAGCGGAAAATGCTTGCCGCATTGGCAAAGTCCGGCCCCGCGGCAACCAGCACCGCACCGCCTTCGCGGACATATGTAGCGACGTTATCCAAATAGATGGACGGCAGAATGCCGCGCCGTTTGTACCGGTCAAAGATGATGAGGTCGAAATCATCGATTTTTTCCAGGAACAATTCGCGCGTTGGAAAGGCGATCAGGCTCAACTCGCTAACCGGAACACCATCTTGCTTTTCAGGCGGGCGCAGGATCGTGAAGTGGACAAGGTCAACTGAACTATCGGACTTGAGAAGGTTGCGCCAGGTACGCCCGCCCGGATGCGGCTCGCCGGACACAAGCAACACACGCAACCGGTCCCGCACCCCGTTCATCTGGATCAAAGCAGAGTTGTTGCGGGTTGTCAGTTCGCCATCCTGTTCGGGCACTGTGAATTCAATCACGTTGCGTCCGCCATGTGGCAGCGTAATCGGCAGCTCCAAATCCTCGCCTACAGGGACCTGAAAGATTTGAGGCGGTGCGCCATCGACCGACACTTGAAGCCGAGAAAGTTGCGCAACAGGCGCTTCACCTTGATCCTCGATGCGAAGGGTAAGGGTCACGGGCTCGCCAATAATTGCGAAGGCAGGCGCGCCTTTCACAATCAGCCGCCGATCCCAATCGTCGCTTTCACCGGTCAAAAGCAGATGCAGCGGAGCGGGCAATTCGGGGGCAAGGTTGGCGTCGTGGATTCGACCGTCAGACGCAACGATGACCCCGGCAACGCGGGCGCGCGGTTCTTCGGCCAAAGCATCGGACAAGGCCGTCATTATCTGCGATCCAGCATCTTGGCCGGAATCTTCCACGATGATGCGCCGCAACTCGGTATTCTCACGGCTTTCGATGGCGCGCGCCACACCTTCCACAGCTACGTCGGTTTGTTCTGGGCGGTTCTTGAGAGTCTGGCTTGAGGTTCGGTCTTCGAGAAGAAGCACGATGTCACTTAACGGTGCTCGGTCCTCTTGCTGAAAAACTGGCCCTGCAAGGGCAAGAACCAATACCCCGGCTGCCAGTCCGCGCAGCGCCCAGCCCGCGAGCCCGCGCCAAACGGCGAACAGGGTGAAAACGACAACCAATATGCCCAACGCAATCAACATCGGCATGGGGAGCAAGGGAGAGAATAAAACAGCGCCTGTCACTGACCCAGCCGATCTAAAAGAGCAGGAACATGGACCTGATCAGATTTGTAATTCCCGGTCAGCACATGCATCACCAGATTGACCCCAAACCGATAGGCCAACTCGCGCTGCCGTTCGCCGGAAAAACCACGCCCGATTGGAAGCATCGCACCGCCGCCGTCGTTTACGGCCCATGCCGCCGCCCAATCATTGCCGCCGATGACGACAGGGCTCACTCCGTCATTGAGGTTTCTGAAGGGCATACCTTCAATCGATTCAGCATCCGGCGGAGCCGCTTCAACCCAGACATCCCGCCCGGTGTAACGGCCCGGGAAATCCTGCAGCAGATAGAAAGTCCGCGTTAGAACGTGGTCTTGGGGGATCGGCTCCAAACGCGGGATATCCAGCGGCGCAGCCAGTGTCTGCAACTTCCGCCCATTTGGCGAGCTTGCGCCAAACCCCGTCAAGTCGGCGTCGCGCGTGTCGAACAGGATCATACCGCCAGAGCGCAGGTAGCCGTTTAACTTGGCATAGGCTTCGCTGCTGGGGCGCGGCTGATCAGGTGTGATCGGCCAATAGAGCATGGGAAAGAATGCAAGCTCATCGGTTTCAAGGTTCACAGCGATCGGATTTGCTGGCTCGATCGACGTGCGGAAAAACAAAGTGTCAGACAAACCTTTGAGCCCTGCTGACGCCACCTCGTCCACCCTATTATCGCCAGTGATTACGTGAGCCAAAACCATCTCAGCGGTTGCCAGAACGGCGAAATCATCTGCGTCGGACTGTTGCGCAAATGCGGCTTGGGTGTTGGCAAGGAAAAACGCGACCAGCAAACTCGCAGCGGTCATTGCGCGGTGGCCAACCAAACGCCCGGACAAAGCAAGCGATGCGACGATATCCGCCATCAAAAGAAGCAATGCAGCACCAAGTAGCAATCCGCCCAAAGGCAGCTCGCGCTGCGCACCGATGCCGATCACCACAACGCCCGCCGGCCATTCGGGTTGGGTCAGCACTGTGTCGGCTCCGATGACATTCCGCGCCAGCACGCGATTATCGGATTGATAGACACCTGGCGGTGCTTGAGGGCCCAACTCGGTGGTCAAAAGGTCCGGCCCGGCAATACCCGGAAGCGCGCCGGCATCACCAAGTGTCCCATCTGCGGCCAGCGTGTGCGTCGCTGTCCAAACAGTGCCCTCCAGATCGGCCGAGTCCGGCGAGACAACGCCGGATAGAACGGAAAGCCGCTCCAACATCTCAACGAAAAGAACTGACAGTGGAAGGCTGGACCATTCGGCATTCGCAGTCACATGGAATAGGACGACTTGTCCCTGCCCGATGGATTTACGGGTGACCAGCGGTGTGCCATCTGTCAATTGGGCGATCACACGTTCTGCCAGCTGAGGATCTGGCTGGGCCATGACTTGCGCAGTGATCCGCACATCTTCCGGTACATCCAGTCCAAAGAATGGCGAATCGGGTGTGAAATCCGCCAATGCCTTGGGTTCTCCCCAACTCATTGCGCCACCAACGCTCCGCCCGCCAGATCGCAAGCGAACGGGCATCAAATCGTCTTCATCTGCGCGGCTAATATCGCTCGCAGCCACCGTTGGCCCGGCAAACCGCAAGAGCAATCCACCCTTGTCTGTCCATTCCAATAACGCTTCTGTTTCCAGTTCAGACAGGGTGGCCACATCTGCCAACACAATGACGTCGGGATTTGCGGGCAGTACATCAGTCAGCTGCGCTTTCAGCAAATCAACATGCGGCTCCAAGGCCTGTTCAAGGTAGTGCAACGGAGACAGCAATTGCAGGCTTTCACGATTGTCACGACCAGAAATCAACGCGACTTCACGGCGACGTAGATTGTCGTCGACAAGACTGGTCGCACCGGCGCTGCGGTGACCTTCGATGGTAAAACTGGTGATGCGCGCACGCAGCTCTGCTGGCAGCGACAGTGTCGCGCTGACATCTGTTTGACCGATAGCAAACTCCGAATCAACGCGGGCAAGGATCGTTTCATTTCCTGCCGGGTCCTTTCCCCGAGCCAGAAATGTTGCAGTTCTGGGACCTGCAACATCCGGTCTGCGCGCCGACAAAGTCACAAGCCCGTCCTCATAGACCGCCGGAGCCACTCCGAGAGGGGCAAGACCACTTTGAATAGCCGTCACGTCACCCTTGGCGCGCGTCATATCCGCAAGATCGGACTGCCCGTCATAGCTGAGCCCATCGCTGATCCAGAGAGTATCAAAGTCGGGCAGTGCTTCTAGCTCGGCAAGAACTTGGGATATCATATTGC
>CAZPXE010000012.1:0-22187 GCA_964590545.1 uncultured Rhodobacterales bacterium
ATTGAAAGAGGGCTCAAATGTCAATTTGGCGTCTAATAATCGTTATGTTAAATTGATGGGCTTTGAAGCTGCCAGATGTACTAGGCTTGACGCAACTGGTCCGCGCTGACCGTCACACGTGTCTGCCCGCCCATGATATCCATGAGCACCCACACGCGCTGATCGGGTGCTATCTTCTCAATCTTCGCGCCGAAATTGGCGAAGGGGCCTTTGGTCAGCTTCACCTGATCTCCGGGTTGCAAGAGGTTGGGCGGCAGCAGCTTGCCCTCCGCATCGCAGCGCAATTGCAGCTGGGCCATAAGCTCGGGCGGGATAGAGGCGGGCTCTTTGCCAAAGCTCACCAGCCGCGTGACCCCGTGGGTGGAGTTGATGGTGCTCCAACTGCCTTGGCTGATGTCTAACGACACAAAGATATAGCCGGGAAAGACCGGCCGGCGCTCGGTGGCGAACCGACCCTTACGCTTTAGGGTCATGTCCTCCATGGGTAGAAAGGTTTTGAAGCCCTGACGTTTGAGGTTGCGGTCTGCGATACGCGCGCAGTTCGGTTTTAACTGTGCCAAATACCAGGCTGTAAACGGGTCATAAAAAGTCATTACGATTCTTCTTTAAATAATAGATGCAACTATTACTCGGATCAGAACAGAAGCAAACAACCAAAGATAATCCACGTAAAGGCTTTTCGCGATTGCAGCATTATGGTATCGATCAAACTTGAGCGATGGGGATGATTTACTCTCAGATTGTTTCAGTCACGCCAAGGCGCCTTAAAGGCGGTCCTTGTGCGGTAGCCTGCCGGAGAGACTTTCTCTGATGGCCAGCCAGCGCCAAAAGATACAGGAAGATGTACGATTTCGCGTCATGCGCTTGCTTGAAGAAAACCCGGAGATGTCCCAACGCGAGATTGCCAGGGCTGTGGGAATCAGCGCAGGAAGCACACATTATTTGCTTGGGGCGCTGGTTGAAAAAGGTCTGCTAAAGTTTGGGAACTTCTCCACCTCTGAGGATAAACGGCGCTACGCTTATATTTTGACGCCTAAAGGGGTTGCCGAGAAGGCTGCTATTACCAAACGGTTCTTGGCGCGGAAGATCGCCGAGTATGAAGCGTTGAAGGCGGAGATTGAGGTGCTGCAGGTTGAAATACGACAGAGTTCAGAGTTTACGCGTACGCTAAATTCTGGCGGGCGATGGATTTACGTTATCGGTAGTTTGGATCGAATGGGCGTACTTGTTAGGTAACGGTTGATTTTTTTTGGCATGGCCGCACTTAAATTAAAGAAAATCTGGAAACTGTTGGACCGGCGAGAACGGTTTAATGCGGTAAGATTATTGGTGGTAATGGTGACAGGCGCTTTCGCCTCAGCCGTTATGGTTGTATCTGTGTTTCCATTCCTGTCAGTGCTTTCAAACCCAGAACTTATCAACGAAAATGCGATGTTAAATCGGCTCTACAAGATGGGAGGGTTTGAAACGGAATACACTTTTTTGTTAGCGCTTGGTCTTGCTGCTATTGTCGTAATCGTTTCATCAAACTTCATCCTAATTTTGCAGACTTGGGCGGTGACGCGATACACCCAAATGCGCATACATTCGATAAGCCGCAATCTCTTGTCTCACTATCTTGCACAACCCTATAGTTTCTTTCTCCGGCGCCATACGGGCGACATGTCGACAAACATTCTTGCCGAAGCCCAGCAGGTCGTCATCAATTTCTTGCGCCCGCTGGCGAACCTCATCGCCGCTGTCCTCACCATTATTGCCGTTCTTATAACCCTGCTTTTGATCGATCCTATTGTTACATTGATCACCACTGGAACTTTCGCGGCAATGTATACGGTCATAGCCGTCGTGACGCGCCGGTATGTGGGTCGCATGGGTCGGTTGCGGGCCAAAGCCAATGAAGCTCGGTTCCGCGTAGCAGGCGAGGCTTTGGGCGGAATAAAAGATGTTAAGTTGATGGGCCGGGAGGTTGCCTATGTGGAAAGGTTCAGCGGGCCATCCATGGACATGGCCCGTGCCCAGATTGCAATCGCCGTTCTGTCCCAGGTTCCCCGCTTTGCAATTCAAATGGTGGGGTTCGGCGGAATTATCTTGCTCTGCCTGTTGCTGCTTGATCCAGACAGCCTTAAAGAGCGTAAAGCTCTGGGCGGCACTCTGCCGTTGCTTGGACTTTTGGCCTTTGCCGGACAGAGACTGATGCCGGAACTCCAGAAAGTCTACCAATCCACAACGATGATGACGTCTGGCGTGGCCGCCCTCGACCGAGTCTATAATGATATCTCCGGCGGAGACCACGCTCGCATTGAACGCGCGCAACCCACGGCTCTTGGCCTCTGCGCAGAGCTTGAGTTCGATGGGGTCAGCTACACATATCCCGGCGCAAAGGGGCCGGGCCTGTCCGATGTCAGTTTCTCATTGAAAGCCGGTGAGCGTGTCGGCGTAGTTGGCACCAGCGGCGCTGGCAAGACAACTGTCGCAGATATGATCCTCGGCCTTCTGCGCCCAAGCACAGGTGCAATTGTCGCCGATGGCATAAAGATAACGCAAACAAATCTCCGCGCCTGGCAAAAAACTGTGGGATATGTGCCTCAGGACATCTTCCTGACTGATTCAAGCTTGTCTGAGAATATCGCCTTTGGCTTACCGCCCCACGAAATCGATGCTGAGAAAGTCGAACGTGCCGGACGCGTCGCTCAGCTTCACGACTTTGTAACAACAGAGCTGCCAGACGGCTACGCAACACAGATCGGCGAACGCGGCGTGCGCCTGTCAGGCGGACAGCGACAACGGATAGGGATCGCCCGGGCGCTTTACCACGACGCCGACCTGATCGTTTTCGACGAGGCGACAAGTGCGTTGGACAATCTCACCGAGCGTGAGGTGATGGTGGCCATTGAGGCGCTTTCAGGGGAAAAAACTATCCTAATGATCGCCCACAGGTTAAGTACTGTGCGTCACTGCGACAATATCCTATTCCTTCAAAGTGGGCGCATTGAAGCCACTGGGACGTGGGACGGCCTTATTCGCGAAAACGCTTCGTTTCGCGGGCTGGCCGCCAACACCGAAGGCGTCTGACCCTGTCCGGTCACCATCAACGCCGTTGGACGCCGCAATACCTGAAGCGATTGGCCGGGATGCGCGCAATGGAGGTGCGCACATTGCTGGCTGACCTAACCCATCGCCCCAGAGCCGATGCGCGGCACGTTTTGATCTACGCACAAGGACGATCAGGAACGACTCTTCTGGCCAGCCTTTTGGCATCCACAGGGCATTTTGTCGACTTGGGAGAGCCACTCCATCTTTATACGCGCGAGGTGTGGTCACCTGTCCGACATCTGCGCGGCCTCGGGCGTGAAGCGCGCGGCAATGTGGTTGCCCACGTAAAAGGCTCCCAATTGGTGCGCGAACGCCACCGCCCGGTCAACCCAAGAGGTTTATTAGAAGCCATGCTGAAAGAGGGTTGGACCATCGTGTATGTGTTGCGCCGGAGTGTCCCGGATCAGATATTGTCTGAGTGTTTGGCCCTTGAGCGCGGTGTATATCACAAGACCGACGACAGACAGGAAATTCCTCAAATTCACATCGAGCCAGAGGAATTTCTAGAAAGATGCGAACGGCGCTTTGGATTCGCACAGGACGATCGCACAGCGCTGGAAGGCCTGCCGCATGTGTCCTTGAGCTACGAAGATAATCTTCAAAATTTTGCGTGCCACCAAGCCACAAGTGACCGGGTGATGAAAGAAATCGGATTACCGTCAAGCCCGGTGCATAGTGATCTGCGCCGCATCGGTGGAAGCGACCCCCGCAAGCGGCTGAAAAACTACGACGAGGTCTATGCGGCGTTGACTGAAAAAGGCATAATCTGGGACAGTCACTCTGCCGTACCTGCGCAACCCATTCCAGATTGGACGAATACGTCGTGACAATTAAAAAAATCACTGCGCTAGTGTCTAGCGTGCTCAAAGACGGCCCGATAGTCGGCTATCTCCCCTATCTGCGCTACCGCTTAGGTCCCGTGTTTGGTCGGATCGACCCCATGCAGGTTACAGTGGCGGATCAAGAGATTTGGGTACGCCCTGGCACCCCGGACCTACGCGTTGCGTTTCAAAGTCTTCGCTCGGAACTTGACATCCTGTCGGACCTGTTACCGCATGACTTCGACGGCCTCATTATAGACGCTGGCGGCTATATCGGCACCGCTGCTCTAGCGCTCGCGAAAATGTACCCTGAGGCCACAATCGTTTCCATTGAGGCGTCCTCAAAAAACTACGAGATGCTTAAAAAAAACGTGGCGGGAATACAGGCAATAGTGGCTATTAACGCCGCCCTGCACTCCGAACCCGGCAAGTCGTTTGATCTAATGGACCGCGGGACCGGCAACTGGGGCTTTTCCATCGCCGCGTCGAGCAATGGAACGACACTGACAGAAACCGTGACAACCGTCACGCTCTCCGAAATCGCCGCCCGCTTTCCGGGGCGGAATATGGGCATCATAAAAATGGACATCGAAGGCGGCGAACATGTGCTTTTCTCCTCCCCCGATGACGTACTCAAGGCAATAGATGCAGTATTTATCGAGCTGCATGACCGCATAGTCCCAGGCTGCACCGACCTGTTCCGCGCCTTTAGCCGGGACCGATGGCTACTGGACGCAGGCGGCGAAAAACTCCTGTCGTTGCGCCGCACGCCAGCCGAAATCCCCGAAAATTGAGGGACCTAGATCAGTGACCACTACGCTTTCGGCCCGCGACGGTAGGAGCCCTGTCGCGCCGCCATCACGGATGGCCTGGAAGTTGCGCCGCAGCGCACTTCGCGTCGCGCTGTCGAGCCAAAGTATCGACTTTGACAACTTCTTTCAGAACGACACGGTTGCAGTGTTCCCCGCGCTGGACGTGGTTCTGAATCGCATAAAGAAGGCCGGCAACACATCCCTGGTGGCGTTCCTAGACGATCTGGACCGAGCACACGGCGGTTCTGGGCCAGATCCAAAAAGCACTAAAGAGGTTAAGGCACGCCGTCGGCCCCACTTTGTACCATTCACCGCGATTCCAAGGATGCGTTCCTTCAAAACGCTCGTCACCGTACGCAACCCGTATCACAGAGTGATCTCTGGTTTTCTCGACAAAATCGCCGGAGGCACGGATCCTATGCATGCTGGCTATCCTTGCTACGGTGACGCGAGCATCAGTGCATTCGAGACGTTCCTGCAGCATTGTATGGATCGTGACTTCTTCGGAAACAGGCATTTTATGCCTCAATCGAAGCTCCTTATACTCCCAGTGGAGAAATTTACCAAAGTTGCCCGGCTGGAAAGCCTCGTGGCAGACGTGGACGCCTTCCTGACCGCGCTTGGGCACCGGCCCGGCACGGCATCACCCTTGGCAACGCCGCATCCACTGGAGATGCGCGACGACAATAAAATCCATGGGAGTGCCAGGAAACAACACTACCTAACGCCAACGGCCGTTCGGCTGATCGAAAATCTATACAGCAGCGACTTCGAGGCTTTTGGCTATGCCCGAAGACCCTAGTCTAGCCGCCACGACCAACTTTCCGATTTTGGTGGCCGGTCGCGTTAGCCTCATTGTACCGTGTTACAACGTGGAGGCCTACTTTGGCGATTTTCTACAATCGGTACTGACGCAGGATTGGCCAGATCTGGAAGTGATCCTGGTCAATGACGGCGCGAATGACGCCACCACGGCCGCTTTACACGCGGCTGTCGAACCACTCGAAGCAAAGGGCTGGAAGGTCAAATTGATCGAACAGGCCAACAAAGGCCTAGGCGGAGCAGTGGATACCGGGCTCAAACATGTCTCGGGGGAATTCCTGATGTGGCCTGATCCCGACGACTGGCTGCTGTCCGGCTCGATCGCGCGACGGGTAGAACTAATGCGGGCCAATCCTGATGTCGGGTTATTGCGATCGAACTGCCGTCTCTTCATCGAGGCCAAACAAGACTTTGACGGCCATTTCATGCCCCTTGACGCGGCACCTGCACGCCTGCCGGGACTGTTTGAGGATTTGGTGTTCCAGCGCTTCTTTTATGGGCCAGTGTGTCATTTTGTGCGCTGCGCGATGTTCTGGAAGGTGCATACAGATCGGACGATCTGGTTCTCCAAGGCTTCGTCTCAAAACTATCAGCTCTTGGTGCCCTTTGTTGAGCGCTTCCCGGTTCTTCAAGTGCCTGAAGCCCTTGCAGCCTATCGTATCCGCGAAGACAGCCGCTCAAGGGCGCCAACCAAAACCCACCAAACACTTATGGGCCGCCACGAGCAGCTATACGACTTGACCGTGAAAACACTTCCAAAGCTAAAAACCTATACGCCTGAGCGCGCCGCACGGGTAATGAATCAGCACTGGCGATCCAAAATGCTCCCGACCGCTATCCGGGCTAAAATGCGGAAAAAAGGCAGGGCGCTTGTGTCTCAGGCAGATTTGCCATCCTGGCGCAAAGCCGTGGCACGCCTGTGCCTTGGATTTCGGTGCAACCGCGCCGTTGATGCGCTGGACGCCCGAACCGGGCGCGTTTTATCACGCGTCCTAGCGCGCACTCTCGACGCAGCCGTACGAATGCCGCCCCAACACGCTGTTTGGGGCGCAAGACCTTTGTGGGACAAAGACCAATAAGACTGCCGCATAACTCAGATGATCGCTTTCGGGCGCGGCAGTTTCCAAGGACGCAAAACCAATTGCAGATTAGGTCCTATTCAGCACAAACACAGCCCGAAAAGCCAAACGACGCTTATCGACTGGCTCTCCATACCTTCGATCACCGGTCATTGAGCCGTTCGATTGCTCGTGCGAAATTGTGTTTAAGCACAACACGCGAGTTTGATAGGATTAGTCGATGAAATTTCGCACGCTCTTTGTTGCCACCCTTACCCTTATTTTTGGCTTTTGCGCTGGCGCAACCTTAATCGCCTTCAAACGCCAGGCAGAAGAAGAACCCTTCGCTGCGTTCTACACCCTGTCCGATAAAGTGAAGAACAAGATAAACGAATTGGCCACGCCTGCCGATGCGCCGGCACCCAAAGAATACTATTCCAGCATTTTCACCGGCATCGAGGGGATTGTGGCGGAAGTCCCGCGCGAGACGATGCCCGGCGCTGGCGGCGGCCTAGCCATCGTCGGCGACGAGGTTCTGGCAATGACCTTCCGAGGCACGCTTTATGTGGTGGCGGAAGATGGCAGCTATGTCCGCAGTAAAATCAGCCTGCCTGACAACGGAATGGCCGCCTATCGCGCGGTGGCAACAAATCCTGAATACGCCGATTTCGACCTTCGTTTCGACCGCTTGCGCTACAATGAAATCGAAGCCCTCGAAAACCCATCAGGCCGATTCCTTTTCCTGACCTACACTGAATATCATGCAGATCAAGAATGCCACACGCTAACCGCAATGCGCTTGGCCTTGCCCGAAGGGCCCTTAGCCGGCATTCAGATCAGCGCCGACGCTTGGGAGGTAATATTCCGCTCCAAACCCTGTCTGCCTCTGCGCGGGGTCCTTGCCGCCATCCAGGGCGAGGAGGCCGGCGGTCGCATCACGTTCTCAGTGGACGACAACAAAGCCTATTTGACGGTCGGCGAATATGGTTGGAATGGCTGGGATTCCGACGGTTTGACAGACCTGTCGACAAAACGACTGGCCCAAGAGAACGACGCCGACCAAGGCAAAATTGTAGAGATTGATCTTGAAACTCTGGAAGCTCGGCATTTCTCCTCTGGGCACCGAAATTCACAAGGTCTGACCATGGACGGGATGGGTCAGCTTTGGGCCGTCGAACACGGGCCGCGCGGCGGCGACGAACTGAACTTGATCGAAGACGGCAAAAACTATGGCTGGCCAGTCGTCAGTTACGGCTCGGACTACAACGGACGCCCTGTTCCCAATGTCGAAACCCCAGGCTACCACACAGGGTACACCAAACCGGTCTGGGCCTGGCTGCCCTCGGTTGGCATCGGTGGCCTGACCGCACAGCACGCCAGCTTCCACCCCGCCTGGAAGAACGACCTTCTGGCCATAAGCCTGAACGGCAACACTCTGTTTCGTATCCGGTTGGACGGCGCTCGCGTGGTCTTTGTAGAAAAAGTCGCCGACCTCGGCCGCCGCCTGCGCGACATCGAACAACTTGATGATGGTCGGCTAGTAATCTGGACTGACAGCCATGAGGTCCTTTTCCTGTCACCGGTGGCAGGCGGCTTTGGCGAGATGTTCATTGACCGCTACCTCGACAATCTCGAAGTCGCAGAACCTGAACTGGCGGCAACCCTGCGCGAGACCATCGAAGTTTGTTCAGATTGCCATTCGTTTAGCCGGCAGGAACAGCGCATTGGGCCAGAACTGGCACGAACCTATGGATCACCCATCGCCTCGGTAAAGGAATTCGGCAATTACTCAGATGCTCTGGCTGGGGCCTCGGGGAGCTGGACAAATACGCAACTGACCGCCTATCTGAGCAATCCCTCAGAGGTGTTTCCAGGCACCACGATGCCAGATCCCGCGATAAAAGACGCGGCTGTGATCGAGGAGATCGTCAAAATCCTGCAAGTCCTGTCTGAGGATAAATTACGTGATTGATATGCGGCATCCAGCCGACGGTTCCCCCCACGCTGTCCAGCCCTGTGCGACAAGTTGTAGTAAGCCTGTGTCAGTATCCAAGAGAGATATCCCTCCTACAAATGCCCAATAACGCAACCTTGCAACGGGTGATCGACGGCGGTGCTTGCATCGGCTGTGGCGCTTGCGCGGCCTTGGACCCAGGCATCAAGATGCACCTTGACGATATTGGTCGGTTTCAGGCCGTCCTGCCGCAGAACCGCGCGCCCATTGACCCTGCCGCCGCCGCCTGCCCCTTCTCCGGAAACGGTCCAAACGAGGATGAACTGGCGCGCCGCCTTTTTGACGCACCTGACCTAACTCACGACGACCGCGTTGGTTGGCATTTGGCATGTTATGGAGGCTGGGTTATTGAAGACGACCTGAGGGCGCGGGCCTCATCAGGCGGAATTGGCACCTGGCTGCAAAAGGAGTTGTTGGCGCAAGGGCATGTGGACGCCGTACTGAACGTAGCGCCCGGCGGCAGCAAAAAGAACGATACGCTGTTTTCCTTCACCGTCGCGCGCACTCCATCGGAGATCCTGGCCAACGCCAAAACCCGCTACCATCCGGTTGAGATGTCTGGCGTCATATCGCATGTCATCAACACGCCAGGCCGTTACGCCGCAATCGGCACACCCTGTTTCGCCAAGGCGCTCCGTCTAGCGGCTCGCCAGTCACCGGAATTGCAGGAGCGCCTGCATTTTGTGTTGGGCATCGTTTGCGGGCACCTCAAAACCACCGCCTTTGCACAAGCGCTTTCGACGCAATGCGGCATTGACCCCGAGCGGCTCGACGCCATTGATTTTCGCGCTAAGCTCAAGGGGCGGCCAGCCAGCCGTTATGGTGTTTCGGTAACCGGCAAACGTGCGGATGATGGCCTTGATAGTGTTACCCGGCCTATGGAAGGGCTGATCGGCGCAAACTGGGGTCATGGGCTCTTCAAATACAAGGCCTGCGAGTTTTGCGACGATGTGTTGGCGGAAACCGCTGACGCTGTGGTCGGAGACGCTTGGTTGCCAGCCTACGACGAGGACTACCGCGGCGCCAACGTCGTTGTCGCACGCCACCCCCTGCTGTGCGATTTACTGGCACAGGGGCGCAACACAGGACGCCTGCATCTAGACGATCTGACGGCCGATGACGTGGCCAACAGCCAAGCCGGAGGGCTTCGTCACCGGCGGGAGGGACTCGCTTACCGGCTTTGGATGGCCGATCGCGCCGGTGACTGGCGCCCACGAAAGCGCGTGTCTCCCAGCCGTCGCCAACTCGATCCAGCAATGCGGCGGATACACGCCGCGCGCTACGAGCTTGGGCAGTCCAGTCACGCCTTATGGCGAGACGCCCCCAACTGGGACGCTTTTCGCGCACGCATCAGCCCGATAATCGCGAGCTACGACCGGATGATGAACCCCGGGTTGGCAATGCGTGCGCTGCGCCTTATTGAACGGAAGGTGGATGCAGCGCTCTTTCGGCTGGGTCTGCGGTCCTAAAGGTAAAAAGGTCACTTCATGATCGTCACACAAACAAGATCGCCACCCGATTTATTGGCAGGTAAACCGCTGTTATTCGTCGGCAATGCACCCTACCGAAACCGCGGCTGCGAGGCAATTTTGCGCGGCACAATGGAAATCCTGTCTAAAACCTTTGGGCCGGAGTTGACCACGCGCGCCGGCGTTATGGCACAACCCACCACCGTACAGGCACAGCAGCAAGCCGAGATAGACCATCGCGTCACGAACTTCTCCTTATCCCACGTCGGAAAGCGCTTCTCGGCCAAATGGCTGATGTCGCAGGCAAATGCTAGACTAGGCACCAACTTTCACGGCCATGTTCGAGACCTTGAAGGCCCCGCAAGCAACGCTGCCTGCGCCTTGCAGTTGGGCGGCGATAATTACTCCCTCGACTACGGGCGGCCTTGGGATTACATCGGCGTCGACCGTTGGCTCGCCAAGCGAGGCATCCCCACAGTGATCTGGGGAGCCTCAGTGGGACCATTTGACACGGATGAAAAATTTGCACCGATCATTCATACTCATCTTAGAACTCTGGACGGCATTTTTGTTCGCGAGACCGCCACACGCGACTACTTGGCCCATCACGGTATCGCCAAAAACGTCCACCTGACCGCTGATCCCGCCTTCTGCATGACCCCGTTAAAGCCCGACGATGTCTTGGTCCGAGATTTGGTGATGGAGGGCATGATAGGGATCAACATTAGCCCATTGGTTGCACGTTTCTCCCATACAGGCGGTGATCTCAGTGCTTGGCGCCAAAGCGCTGCCGATATGATCGTTGCAACAGCCGAGAAAACACAGCGGCCCGTTTTGTTGGTGCCCCATGTGGGCTCGCCCAAGCCGGACGAGGACGACTTCTCCTTCCTGGCCGATCTGCGCGACATGGCGGCGCCGCGGGTGTCCGTCCCCATAAAAACTGTCTCGGCCGGTCTGGACGCAGCCGAACTGAAATGGTTGATTTCGTGCTGTGCCGTCTTCGCTGGCGCTCGCACCCACTCCACCATAGCCGGAATGTCGTCATGCACCCCAACGCTGTCATTGAGCTACTCCGTCAAGGCGATCGGTATTAACCAAGACGTCTTCGGCCATCAGGACTTCTGCAAATCGGTCAAGACTATCTCGGTTGATGAATTCGCCGAGACCATGAGCAGCATGTTGAAAAACGCCGATGGCATTCGTGCCGGTCTCGAGACGACTATCCCTCAGACCAAAGCGCGCGCCCAGTCCGCCGGAGCACTGCTGGCCCAAGTCTTGGAGGCCCGCCAGATATGAAGGCTCCCGACGTCTCGATTGTGATCCCGTGCTACAACAAGCGTCCGTATGTAGCAGCGGCAATCGACAGCGCACTCGCACAGGGAGACATCGCAGAAGTCATTGTAATCGATGACGGATCCACCGACGGCTCTGACCAAATCGTCGCCAGCTATGACAGCCGCATCGTTTGGGAGACCGGGCCAAACTACGGCGGATCGGCGGCTCGCAACCGCGGTCTAGCTCTGGCACGCGGGCGCTGGATTCAGTTCCTGGATGCCGATGACGTGCTTCCAACAGACAAATTGTCCGCACAACTTGCCGTGCTAGAAGCGGCCAACGATACCGAGATTGCCTTCTGCCCTTGGCGCTTTTTCCATGATGACGGGCACATGGAAGCCGCCGACGCGCGCCGCTACTGGCAAGACTATGAATCAGGTCTTGAACTGCTCATCGACATGTGGATTTGGGGCGGCTTCTTCCCACCTCATACTTGGCTTACCTCACGAGCACTGATTGACGCAGCAGGTCATTGGGACGAGACACTCACCGGAGACGATGACGGCGCTTTCTTCGGTCGATTGTTGGTTAAGGCCGGGCACCTACGTTTTGTTGACACCACCCATGTCCTCTATCGCGACCCGCCCGAAGGATCGGTCAGCCAAAACACCTCTTTGGAGTCCGCCCGCAGTTTTTGGGCGGCTTTCGAGAAAGTCTCCAATGAAATTCTCTCCCGGAGGGATGATCGCAGAGCCAAACGAGCGGTGCTCTCAAGGGTTCGCAAGACCGCCTATGCCTGGCGAGGCACACCCGAAATCGTCGACAATGCCAGCGCCTTTGAGCGCAAACTGCGAATGTTCGACCTATCGCCAAGCCTGCCCGGAGCAGCGCGATGGACAATCGGGCTTTTGGGCATTCACCGGGGCCTAGCTGCACGGCGGCTGATAAAGGGATAACAAAGTGTTCCACCATTCCCGCCAGACCCTAAAACACTCCGTGGCGCTCCAGTGGCGCCGCCTGCGATACGGCAAACCACAGCAAAAGGTTTTCTGCATCGGCTTCCAAAAGACCGGAACGACCTCTTTGCAATACGCGCTGTCGCAGTTGGGGTACAGGGTAGCGGGTGTCTTCTCGGTCAAAGACCTCGAAAATTTCGAGCAAGTCCGCGACCATGCGCTGGACCTCATTGAGCAGTTCGATGCAGCGGGCGATAATCCTTGGTCGGTGCTTTATCGCGAACTAGACGCCGCCTTTCCGGGGTCGAAATTCATCCTGACAACCCGCGACCCAGACCGATGGTATGCATCAGCCTGCAACCACTTCGCTGGCAGCAACAGCCGCCTTCGCGAATGGATCTACGGCGCGGGATCTCCTACAAAGAACCGCGACGCCTATGTGGGCCGACTGGAGCGCCATGCCTTAGACGTGCGTGCATATTTCGCGGGCCGCCCCGCCGACTTCATGGAATTCGATGTGAGCCAGGGAGACGGTTGGCAAAAGCTGTGCGACTTCCTCCATAAGCCCCTGCCGCGACACGACTTCCCGCGGCTCAACACCGCGTCGCAACGCGCATAGCACCGATGCAATATCGCCCCGACATAGACGGCCTGCGCGCTGTGGCCGTCCTGCCCGTGGTCTTTTACCACGCAGGCCTCGCCGGATTTTCAGGCGGCTTCGTTGGAGTCGACGTCTTCTTCGTCATCTCCGGCTACCTGATCTCCCGCATCATTCACGACGAGATGTTGCAGCGTCGGTTTTCGATCCTGTTTTTCTACGAACGCCGCGCCCGGCGGATCCTGCCAGCTTTGTTCGTGGTAATCGCGGCAAACTTCTTGGCCGGCTGGATCTTGCTGTCGCCGGGCGACTACGATGCCATGGCTTGGTCCGCAGCCTCGGTTCTGGTGTTTTTGTCCAATGTTTGGTTCTGGCAAAACTCAGGCGGTTACTTCGACGGCGCGACCGATTACCTTCCGTTGCTGCACACCTGGAGCCTTGCAGTCGAAGAACAGTTTTACATCCTTTTCCCTCTGATGCTGCTTGTGTTGGTCAGATGGGGGCGGAGCACGACGCTGGTCGTAACAGTCACAATGGTTGCGGCTTCACTAGCCTTGGCCGGGTGGGCGACGCCGCGCATGCCCAGCGCTTCATTCTACTTGCTACCCACACGACTGTGGGAAATGGGCGCAGGCTCGGTTCTCGCGCTGGGTTTGGCTCCACAATCCGCGCCCCGATGGCTTCGCGAAGCCGCAGGTCTGCTAGGATTGGGCGCAATCCTCTACGCGGTAACAATATACAACAGCGCAACAGTGTTCCCGGGGTTTTCCGCGCTTCTGCCGGTATTGGGAGCCACACTCCTGATCTGGGTCGGCTTGGCGGGCGGCTCACTCGCAGGGCAGCTATTGTCATGGCGGCCGTTGGTTTTTGTCGGGCTTTTGTCCTACTCGATGTACCTCTGGCACTGGCCGATAATGTCTTTCGCGCGCAACCGGCTGCTCACGATCGAATTGCCGCCGGTTTGGCAGTTGAGCACCATTTTGCTGTCTTTGGTCATGGCTTGGGCATCTTGGCGCTTCGTGGAACGGCCGTTTCGATCAAAGCGCGGTGGGGGCATTGGTAAGAGCGCCATTTTCGCCGCCTCCGGCGCAGGCACAGTCGCCCTCGGCGCAGCCGCAGCTATCGTTGCGGTGACCGGCGGGGCACAGGGGCGTTTCGACGAAAGCGAACTGCAAACCCTCGCAGGTCCAGAGCGAGACCCCGTCGCCCAAAGCTGCGGCGGCGCGCGCCCGATAGACCAACTTTGCGCATTCAACAAAACAGCGTCTTCAGCGACAGGATCCTGGCTGTTCTGGGGAGATTCCCACGCAGAAGCGATGCTACCGGCAGTTATGGCAATCGCGGCGGAACGCGGGCAACGCCTCGAATACGCCAACCAGTCAGCCTGTGCACCCCTACCCGGCCTAAATCGGCTCGACCAACCCCTGTCCCATCGCGACAAATGCCTTGGCTTTAAGAGCAGGATTGAACAACACATTCTGGGCAGCGGCACCTACAGCACAGTTCTCCTCCACGCCCGCTGGCCGTTGTACGTCGAAGGCACGCACCGCCAGCACGGGGCAAAAACAAGCGTTTCCTTCTCCAAGACAGGCGATAAGTCTCTTGCTGACACCACCACGGCAGGCGAAAATCTAGTGCTCGTTGAGGCCGCTCTTCTGGGCTTGGTTACGCGACTTAAAGACGCCGGTGCCAACGTCGTCTTGATCGGCCCCGTGCCAGAAATTCCATGGAACGTCGCAGATCGCATGAAAGCTCTTGCGCTATATGGCGAAACCCTCCCACCGCCGCCGGACCGCGGGCCAATAATGGCGCGCCAAGGTCGTTCTGAGACCATGCTGAGACGCATTGCCCGCCGTACCGGCGCTCTTTACGTGCCAGTTTCCAGCGAGCTCTGTAAGAACACCTGCCCCACCCATAAAGGCCCCGAGATTTTCTACCGCGACGACCATCATTTGTCGCCTGAAGGCGCGCTCCATCTGGTTTTGCCAGTTCTTCAGAACGCGCTATCGATCCTGCCTGTTGCCACACACCCAACCCACAAGCCTTGATATGACAGAACCCGCTATTAGCGTCATCATCCCAGCATACCGGCCGGACAATTTCGCCGCGCTGAAGGCCAGCATGGATGCCAACTCCGAGGTCGACGCCGAATGGATCGTGGTCGACGACGGATCGGGCCTGGATTACGCCGCCGTTTTCGACAATCTATCACAAACGCCAGCAAGGGTGATCCAGCTAACGAAGAACCGCCGGCAGGCAGCAGCCCGAAACGCAGGGTTGGCGCAGGCAAAAGGCGCTTGGGTGAAGTTTCTTGATGCCGACGACCAGCTCGGAGATGGGCATCTAACAGCGCTCTTAGCGGCAACAAACGGCACAAACATCATCCCATTTGCGCCCACGCGGCATCTGTTCCCCGGCGGAGGCACAATGGTCAACATCAGTTGGCGCGACGTGCCTGCGGAGCCAAAAACGCAACTCGAGAGGCTTTTGTATGCGCCTTTCCTGCACCATTGCGGCGCAGTGTTCCCGCGCGAGTTGCTGACCGAGCTCGGCGGTTACGATGAGAGCCTCGTCACCGACGAAGACGGCGATCTTCTTTTGCGTGTTTCCATGGAAGGAAAATCGTTTTTGGCAGTGCCTGATGTGCAATATCACTACGTCCATCATCGCGGCACCCGTGTGTCGTCGGACGACGACCTGAGCAAGATGGCGGCGCGTCTGCGGGTCTGCGAAAAGGTCGAGGCCGCCTTCGGTGATGCGATGCCAGCATCGATCCGCAATGCCCTGGCCCGGCGGCTGGACAAGATCGCCATGACCTATTTCGAAGCCGATCCGGGCGCGGCAAAGGACGTCCTGTTGCGCGCACGGGCGCTGTCTCCCAACTACGTGCCAGATATGCGCGCCCCGCTGCGGCTACTTCGCTGGCTGGGCGGCCCAGGCACTGCTTTGACGGCAGCGAACCTCTATCGGCAACTTCGGGGGCGGCCAAAAGGCGGCGCACAAGGCTAGACTTGACCATGATGAACCAAAAACCCGGCAGGTGGCAAAAGCTGTCCAAAGACAAGGACAGGTTTTGATCATGGCCCCGATCGACGCCCGCACCACCACCAATGAAAGCAACCGCCCGCTCCACGTATTGGCAATCAGCGAGCACTATTTTCCGCGCGTGGGCGGAACCGTCAACTACCTGCACGAAACCCTCTGTGCCCTGTCACGGCAGAACGTCAACGCGGAGCTTTGGGTGCCCGGACCGGCTCCGGTGGATTGGCGCAAAGACGGGCTGCCTCCGCCATACAAGGTCGTCTGGATTGATGCCGGCTACCCGCCACAAGGCGAACCCGACCGCAAAACCCGCTATAATTTTTGCTCAACCGTCAATGAGATGGCCCAAGAGCGAGCAGTATCACCAGATCCACCGGACCTGTTACACGTCGTCTTCGGGCTCTTTGTCATGGAAACGCTAAACACCAAATCTCTGCGTCAAAACGGCCTGCATTCCATTGCGACCGTGCATAATGTGCCGCCCCATGAATGCCGGGTCGTCACACCCGAAGCCAGCTTCACCGCCCGCCTGAAAGAAGAAGCCCGGCTGGCCGCAGTAAAGCTGAAAAACCGGGCTCGGATCAAAGCGCACCCCTATGACGCCATCGTTGTCCCGTCAGAGCAAGTGCGAGAGTTGCTTTCGCCGGTACTGCCCAAACAGGCCATCGATGTGATCGGCCACGGGCCCACAGCCAGCCTTATAAACCTCATGTCGCCACCTGTCTCTCGTCGTCCAAAGCCAGGAGAGCCGGTGCGGCTACTAACAGCCGGAGGCTACGCCCCCCACAAGCGCCAACACCTTATTCCGCAGATCGCTGAGCGGCTCCGCAGCGCCGGGCTTAACTTTGAATGGGACGTGGTCGGCCCTTCAAGCCGGATTGCGGGGTATTTTGAAGGTGTCGCCAATGCAGTCGAAACCGCGCAACTTTCGGACAAGCTGCGCATTCGCTCAGCGGCTTCATCCGAAGACCTGGCGGAACTTTATGACAAAGCGCACATCTATATACAGCCTTCTATCGAGGAAGGGTTCTGCATCACAGCGCTAGACGCGGCTGCCGCCGGTCTGCCGGTAATTGCCTCGC
Organism: uncultured Rhodobacterales bacterium; assembly: GCA_964590545.1. Taxonomy (GTDB): domain Bacteria; phylum Pseudomonadota; class Alphaproteobacteria; order Rhodobacterales; family Rhodobacteraceae; genus Aliishimia. The sequence goes on from CAZPXE010000012.1 coordinate 17,043, forward strand.
CCGCAGGGGCGCTGGCGCAAATCACCAAAGCGTCCGGCGGGTTGTTGGTCGAGAGCGATCCCGCACCACTTTCAAAGGCAATCATGGAGTTTGTACAGGGTTTCCAGTGGGGAAACGCTGGGGCCTTGTCCAAAGAAGTGCGCATTCAGTTTTCGTGGGACGCTGCGGCCACACAGCTACGCGCCTGCTACGACCAACTGGTCAAAGACCCAAAGCGCGCCCATGTCTGAGCCGCTGCGGGTTGCGCTTCTGACCGCAAAAATGTCGCCTGCGGCCGGTGGATTATCCGTGTCAGTCCCGGGGCTGGCCCATGGTCTCGACGCCTTCGACGATATCGAGGTTTACGTTCTGGGCACGCAAGACCCTACCGACCCATCTGCGGCCCTTCAATGGGGCCCACACGTTCAGGCCTTTCCTGTTTCAGCCCCATCCGGCTTGCAACGCGCGCCAGCCATGGCGCCCGCGTTAGAGCGGCTCGCCCCCGACGTCGTAGATGTACAAGGGCTTTGGACCTGGTCCTCAAAAGTAAGTCTGAGGCACTGGCAACGCCACCATCAACCCTACATCGTTACGCCGCGAGGCATGCTTGATCCTTGGGCCCGGCGCAACTCAGCCTGGAAAAAGCGACTGTTCTCAGCGATTGCCGAGACGGCACACATACGCCACGCCCACTGCATCCGCGCAACCGCCGAAATGGAGGCGACCCACTTTCGAGATATGGGACTGCAAGCGCCAATAGCCATTGTGCCAAACGCAATCTCAATCCCAACTCTCGCACCACGACCAACATCCGACAGACGCCAGGCGCTATTCCTCAGCCGCCTGCACCCCAAGAAAGGCGGGGATATCTTGTTGAAAGTCTGGGCCCGGCTCCAGGATAACTTCCCACAATGGGATCTGGTCATCGCCGGAATGGACGAGAATGGCCACGAGGCTAACCTCAAAGCACTTGCCAAACGCCTCCAGCTTGAGCGTGTGCATTTTTCGGGGCCCGTCCACGGGGCAGAAAAAGATGCACTCTACCGGGGTTCAGATATCTTCGTTCTTCCAACACACGCAGAAAATTTCGGGCTCGTCATTGCAGAAGCCTTGGCCCAGGAGGTGCCAGTGATCACCACAACAAACGCTCCATGGTCCGGCCTGAACGAAAAGCGATGTGGATGGTGGCTATCGCTGAACGAAAGCCTGTTTGCGGACACGATGGCGCAAGCCATGACCCTTCCAAAGGAGGAAATCTGGGCAATGGGCGCGCGCGGCCGGGCCTGGATAGCGACTGATTTTGCGCCTGAGCAAGTCGCCGAAAAGATGCGCAACCTTTACTTGTGGTGTGCCGGGCGCGGCAGAAGGCCTGACTATGTCCACCACTGAGCCCGCGAGCGACGAAAGCGTTCGGCTAGACCTGTTCTCCAATCCCCAGTTCGACCGCGGTGCATCTCGCATAAAGGAGTTCTGCTGGTTGGCGGTATCTGGACTGTTGATAGAGAGCTGGCTGCCCGGCTCGCGCTGGCGCCGCCTATTGCTGCGCGCGTTTGGTGCCAAAATTGGCGAGGGCGTGGTCATCAAACCACGTGTCAGGGTGAAATTTCCCTGGCGGTTAGAGATCGGGATAAACTCTTGGATCGGAGAATCCGTCTGGATAGACAACCTATCAATGGTGACAATTGGGCCAAATTGCTGCCTGTCTCAGGGAGCCTATCTCTGCACGGGCAGTCATGATTGGACCGACCAAAAATTCGGATTAATCTCCGCACCCATCGTTCTGGGAAACGGGTGCTGGATCGGCGCCAAAGCTGCACTCGCCCCTGGAACACAACTCGATTCGGGCGCGGTCCTGACGATGAAGAGTGTCGCAAGCGGCAAGCTTGCACCCTGGACCATATATTCGGGAAACCCGGCAGAATCCACAAAGCCCCGCCGGATGCGCAGCGACTGACATGTTGGAAAGACACGGCGTATGATATTTGGCTATACACCGCTGGATCCGTTGGTAGTTCTTTGGGGAACGGCCCTGGCGTTATGGTATCTCAACCGCAATGCCGTGAAGCTTCTGGGATTTATGCCAACGGCGTTAAGCCTCTGGTTTTTCATACCTTTCGTGACCAATCTGTCTCTCTGGCAAACCGTTCCCATTCTTTTGACCGGCAGAGTCGTGCTGACAGGGAACCTTCGGTTTCCGCGCTTCGCCCAGCCCGTTGTCTTGGTTCTAGCGCTTATTCTTGCCATGTCAGCGGCCTACGCGCTTACCGCCGGATCCGACGTGACACGGGCTGCTATAAGGATCGTTTACTATCTCGGCGTCTTCGCAACACTCGGCTTTGCGTATGAAGTCGGGCGCACCCACGGCGCCTACGAAGTCCTGTTGAAAGGTCTTGTCGCGGTTGGGATCGTCTATGCCCTTTACGGCCTTTATCAGGTCTTTGCGTTTTATACCGGCCTGCCCTTGCGCGGCATCGTCTACAGCGCAAGCGGAGGCAGCATTGTGGCCTTCGAGGGCGGAATACTCCGAATTAACAGCCTTGCCAACGAGCCAAAGCGATTGGGATACGTCTTGTTCTTATCGTCAATGGCCTGTGTCTTCCTCGCTCAGATGCGCCCCGCCCATCGGGCCCGGCAGTTACGCTTTGCAGCAGTTGGAATTTTGTGCGTGTCCATACTCACGTTCGCCGGTTCATATTTCTTTGCAATTGCGGTCTTTTGCATCGGCACTTTGTTTTTGTATGGATCGCGGTCGGCAATATATGTCTTTGCTGCGGTTGTTGTTGGAGCAGTTATTGTAGTGGCCTTCCCATCTTTGGGCATCTTGGAGGCCATACAACACGGCGTTGAACGACGGTTGGCCGAAGTCGAAGTTGGCCTAGATGGCGTCGTTGTGTACCGCCAGGAGTTTTTCGCCTGGGACTACCTGGCAAACAACCCGTTTTCCTCTGTGATGGGCGTAGGTTTGGGCCAATACTATTCGGTCTTGAATGAAACATACGGCGTCGGCGCAGGAATGGACGAACGGGGCGGATTGGTCCCACTAAACTCAAACTTCCTCGAGATGGTCTTCGACATGGGCGCCATCGCAGCCGCCGTCACATACGGTAGCCTCGCGCTCCTGATATTGAAACTGCGGCGCGCCGGAGAGACCTTCTTTTGCTTAAGTCTATTGTTTTTGGTGGCCCAAAGCCTGACGATATTGAACTTACTATTCCTGGCGCTCTTCGCCGGTGCAGGTTTGGGAAGACTTGCCTCGTCAAATATTGCATTTGGGTCTCCGCAAAGTCCGTCCCAGATGTCTTCTTTAGGACATTCAGCACGCATTGGTCGCGTTTGACCGTGAACCCACAACTCAATGCGCAGGGCTTTCAGTTCAAAACATCGCGTCTCTCAATTCAGTAGAGCCAAGAGCCGCGAACAAACCGGCGCAGTCCGGATACCGGCAGCGACAACGGTACATCATTTTACCAAAACTCGAAACTTTGGGAGAACTCGATTTCATGGGAACTGACGCACATGACTACGGGAATAAAACGCGTTTCAGCAGAGACCCCCTTCGAAAGTTATCGCACGGCAAACGCTTCGAGACGGCGCTTTCTTTAATCGACGTCCCGGAAAATGCCCCGGGTGTTGGACTTTGGCGGAGGTGACGGGGCATTCTTGAGACTGCTCAAAAACCACTGTCCCAGCCACTTCAATGGGGTTTTGTTCGAGCCCTATATGGAGGTTGAGCAAGATGGGGCATTCAGTCTTGCGACCTCATGGGACGGCGTAACAGAAGTAGCCAAGGAGCGGCCTTTTGACGTTGTGATTTGCCAAGAGGTGATGGAACATTTTTCGCCAAACCGGCAGGATGAAGCCTTACAGTGTATCGTCTCAGTGATACAGCCACAAGCAAAACTGCTGTTATCTGTGCCCGTCGAGATGGGACCGGTGGCATTGCTCAAAAACATCGGCCGCTGGAAGTATCGCAAAGGGGGCAAAGGATATACAACTATCCAAACCTTCTGCGATCCCTATTCGCGCGACCAATTCCAAATTCGCGGGCCGGCGGTGGGTATTTAACCCATATGGGGTTTTACTTTACGGATTTTCGAAGAATTTTGTCGCGCCATTTCGAGATTTATGCAGTGATTGGTTCGCCGTTTGCTAGATTGCCCTTGATCGCCAACTCTCAGGTGTTTTTTTCTTGCACGGCGCAAAACAGCGAAACAAGATTGAACTAAGTTGATTTACAAGCCTTATTGACCTGAATGCTTGACCGTAACACAGTGAACCTTGTCCCTATCGCGAGCATGGGGCGACGACGATTCCCCTCAGGCGAAACTTCTACAATTGATCCATCCAGGTCGTACAACGACGCTATAGAAAACCGAGGACCGGTTTCGTCAGTATCGGCGGGAAGCGGAAGCGCAGCGCCAGAAGACCTTTAGGGCTTGGATTGAAGCGGCGGCATAAGCACTTTTCCCGAAACGAACCCAATTCAATCTTAGATTGCGAAACAGCCAACCGAAAGACTCAATCGACCAATAAAACTGGTTGGTTGATTATAGCAAATTCACGTACTCATCCACCAAACTAAAAGATATAGGCAGATATTGATTAAATGACCAAAACAGCATTAATTACTGGAGTTACCGGCCAGGACGGATCCTATTTGGCGGAGTTCCTGCTCGAAAAGGGCTATGAGGTGCACGGCATCAAGCGTCGGGCCTCTTTGTTCAACACCCAGAGGGTGGATCATATTTATGAGGATCCGCACACGGATAATGCGCGGTTCAAGCTGCATTATGGCGATCTCACGGATACCTCCAACCTCACGCGCATCCTTCAGGAAATCCAGCCTGATGAGGTCTATAATCTTGGGGCGCAATCCCATGTGGCGGTGTCCTTTGAGGCGCCGGAATATACGGCGGATGTGGACGCGACTGGCGCGCTTCGCCTTCTCGAAGCGATCCGGTTTTTGGGGCTTGAGAAGAAGACCCGGTTCTATCAGGCCTCCACCTCGGAGCTCTACGGTTTGGTTCAGGAGACCCCCCAGACCGAAACCACGCCGTTCCATCCGCGTTCTCCTTATGCGGTGGCCAAGATGTACGCCTATTGGATCACGGTGAACTACCGCGAGGCTTACGGGATGTATGCCTGCAACGGTATTCTGTTCAATCA
>CAZPXE010000013.1:0-21667 GCA_964590545.1 uncultured Rhodobacterales bacterium
CCTTTATGCGATGGACGCGCCCTTCACGGGCGGCGCGCGCGGGTTCAATCGCGGAAGTATCTACAATCAAAACGGAGCGTTGGTGGCATCGGTCGCCCAAGAAGGCCTGATGCGCCCTATAAAACCCAAGGCGTAGGGGGGGGACTTCACCCCACCACCTACCGTCCCTTCATGAGTTCTCCGGCAACTCCCCATAGGCCCGGTTCAACTTGCGCATCCCGCCGATCCAGCGGTCATAATCACCCGCTTTGAGCTTGATATACTCGGCCACTTGCTCATGCGGCAGGATCAGGAAACGTTCATCCCGGATGGCGTCCATGCACAAATCCGCGACCGGGCCGGGTTCCAGCATCCCATCAATCGCGGCGACATGATCCTCATGCCCGCGGGTCATTTCGGTGCGTACGGCTTGGGGGCACAGGACGCTCACCTTGATCCCCTGATCGCCATGGGTCATCGCCAGCCATTCGGCCAGCCCGACAGCGGCGTGCTTCGTAACGCCGTAGGTGGCCGAGCCGATCTGGTTCAAGAGGCCCGCCGCCGACGAGGTGTTCAGCAAATACCCTCCCCCGCGCGCGGCCATGAGCGGCACCAGCTTCCGCGCGGCCCAGACATGGGACATCACGTTGATTTCCCAAACCTTTTGCCATGTCTCATTGGGGCTTTCCATGCCGCCGCCCACGGCAACACCAGCGTTGGACCAGAAGAGATCAATCGGGCCAATCTGCGCCTCAACGCGGTCGATCATGTCCACGATCTGCGCCTCTTCCGACACATCTACAGTGAACGCCGTGCCACCGACCGCCCCCGCTGTGGCCGCTGCCCCGTCACCGTTGAGATCGACACAGACCACATGCGCGGCACCACTGGAGGCGAACGCTTCGCAAAGGGCCTTACCGATTCCGCTAGCTGCGCCCGTCACGACACAGATTTTCCCGTTTATATCCATTGCTTTACGTCCACATATTAGAGCCGCCACAGATCGTCAGCGCCTGACCTGTCATGTAGCGGCTGGCATCGCTGGCAAGATACACGGCAATCCCCGCGAAATCCTCTGGCTCACCGAGCCGCCGCAGCGGGATTTGTTTCTGGATGCGTTGTTCGACCTCTGGATTATCCCAAAGCTCCCGCGCGAAATCGGTTTTGACCAGACCGGGGCAGATCGCGTTGAAACGAATGCCTGCGGGGCCAAACTCGTCGGCGAGGTTGCGTACCAACCCGATCAGCGCCAGTTTCGACATCCCATAAGTGCCAAGCATCGTCGACGGTTTGAAGGCCCCGATGCTTGACGTGAACATCATCGACCCATTGCCCTTCGCGACCATATCCGGCGCGGTCATTTGGGCCAGCCACAGGTTCGACTGGACGTTAGCCTGCATGGTCTTTTCGTAAGCGTCGTCGGGAATTTCGGAGGTCTTGCCGTAATACGGGTTCACCCCGGCATTGCCGACAACGATATCAATCGGCCCGGCCTGCGCGCGCGTTGCATCGACCAGCGCCTGCAATTGGTCCTTGTAGCCCACATTGCAAGCGACGCCGATCGCGCGCCCTTTGCCGAGCGCGTTGATTTCACTTGCCGCCTTATCCAGCTGCTCTTGCTTGCGGGCGGAAATGACGACCGTAGCGCCTTGCGACGCCAGACCCTTCGCCATCTCGAGCCCCATGCCCTTGGAGGCCCCTGTCAGCAGCGCGACTTTCCCCGTCAGGTCAAACATTTACGACCCCGAGAAGATTTTGCCGGGCGCAGAGGCAGGCAGGGGGTGTCGCCGCAGATTGTCCTCGCGGTACGCAGCGACTTCGGCACGGGCGACAACGTGATGATGCACCTCGTCCGGCCCGTCCGCGTAGCGCAGCGTGCGCTGGCCCGTATACATGCCCGACAGGTGCGACCATTGCGAAATGCCTGTCGCGCCATGGACCTGCATCGCTTGGTCAATGATTTCACAGACCTTTTCCGGTACCATCGCCTTGATCATCGACACCCAGATGCGGGCCTCTTTGTTGCCCATCACGTCCATCGCCTTGGCGGCTTTCAGGACCATCAGGCGCATCGCTTCAATCTCGATCCGCATGCGGCTGACGGTTTCCATGTTCTTGCCAAGGTCGATGATCCGCTTGCCAAACGCCTCACGGTTCACAGCCCGTTCGAGCAGCAAATCCAGCGCCTTTTCGGCCTGCCCGATAGAGCGCATACAGTGGTGAATCCGCCCCGGCCCAAGCCGCAACTGGCTGATCTCAAACCCGCGCCCTTCGCCGAGCAGCATATTGCTTTCAGGCACTCTGACATTGTCGAAACGGATATGCATATGGCCGTGCGGCGCGTCATCATGGCCGAAGACATGCATCGGGCCAAGGATTTCGACGCCGGGTGTGTCGATGGGGACGAGGATTTGGCTTTGCTGCTTGAACGTCTCAGCATCAGGCGAGGTTTTCACCATCACAATCATGATCTTACAGCGCGGATCGCCAGCGCCAGAGATATAGTATTTCTCGCCATTGATGACCCACTCGCCATTTTCCAGAACGGCGGAGGTAGAGATGTTTTTGGCATCCGACGAGGCCACATCCGGTTCGGTCATTGCGAAGGCAGAGCGAATTTCCCCCGCGAGCAGCGGTTTCAGCCACGTATCTTTCTGTTCCTGTGTGCCGATCCGTTCCAGCACTTCCATATTGCCGGTGTCCGGCGCGGAGCAGTTCAAGGTTTCTGGCGCAAGCGGGCTCTTGCCAAGCTCGGCGGCGATATAGGCGTAGTCGAGGTTCGACAGCCCCTCGCCCGTCTCGGCGTCGGGCAGGAAGAAGTTCCACAGCCCCGCCTCGCGCGCTTTTTGCTTTGCGCCTTCCAGCAGTTCAAGCTGACCCGGCGCGTAAGACCAACGGTCAGCGCGGCCTTCGCCTAGGGCGAAGAACTCCTCGGTGATCGGGTCCACGTTTTCCTTGATGTGCTTGATCACCGCGTTGAGGAGCGGCTTGGCCTTCTCGGACATTTCAAGGTTATTCATCTCCAACGGCGTATGGGTATGTGCCATCGCGTATCCTCCCGGTTATCGGTTGACCCAGTTGGGTTTTCTTTTATCGACAAAGGCTTGCACACCCTCGCGGAAATCTTCGGTCTGTTTCAGGTCTTCGATAACCTGCCGTGAATAGGCGATGCTGTCTGCCATTCCGTCACGTCGCATCATGTCGTTGAGCACCCGTTTCGTCGCCTTCACGGCCGACGGTGAGACAGTGCAAATCTGTTCGGCCAGTTCCATCGCGCGGTCCATGAGCGCGTCATGGGCGACGACCTCATTCACACAGCCGAGTTTCAGCGCCTCATCCGCGAGGATCGTGCGGCCCGTGAACATCATCTCTTGCGCCGGAAGCCGTCCGATCAGCCGGGACAAGCGCTGGACGCCGGAGGCGGCGGCGAAGAAGCCGACTTTGACCTCGGGCAGGGCAAACTTGGCGTGTTCTGAAGCGAGGATGATATCGCAAGACATGGCTGTCTCGAACCCGCCGCCCATGGCGAAACCATTCACAGCGGCGATGATCGGCTTTTCCAGATCGAAGCGAGAGGACAGGCCCGCAAATCCGGTTGGCGTCGCCGGCTTCTTGTTTCCGCCTGCTGCTGTGGCCTTCAGATCGTTCCCGGCTGAGAACGCCTTGTCCCCCGCCCCGGTCAAGATCGCGACCCATTGATCCTCGGCGGCGGCGAAAGCGTCCCAGCAGTCAGCCATCTCATTGTGCATGTCCACATGGACAGCGTTGTAAACTTCCGGTCGGTTCATGGTCACGAGCAGGACGTTCCCGCGCTGCTGCGTGGTGATGAATTCGTAGCTCATACTTTCAGCCCGCCTGTGTCGATCTCTGTGAATTTTCCGCCATTCGCTGCAAGAGTGCGCAGGGTTTCGGCGGGGGCGAAGGCGTCATCATCGGCCCCCAGCGCTTCCATCGTCTCAAGCACATCCGCTGCGCCGACCATATCGCCATAAAGCATCGGTCCGCCCTTATCCGCAGGCCAGCCATAGCCGTTGAGCCAGACGATATCCACGTCCGAGGCCCGCTGCGCCTTGTTCTCTTCAAGGATTTTCACCGCTTCGTTGATCATCGGATAGATGCAGATTTTGGTGATCTCTTCGGGCGGCATTGTGATTGGTTCCGCGCCCGTGATATCGCGGATGATCCCCGTCGTTACATCCGACGGGATCGGTGTGCGCGCGGCGTCGTAATCATAGAACCCCGCCTTGGTTTTCTGCCCGCGCCGGTCCAATTCGCACAGCGCGTCGCGGATCGGGTTGTCGGTCTTCGTGCCCTTGGACCAGCCGATATCCAGCCCGGCGAGGTCTGACATCTGAAACGGGCCCATCTTGAACCCGAACGCGTTCAGCGCGGCGTCCACATCCCACGGCAGCACGCCTTTATAGACCAGCTTATTTGCCTGTATCTGCCGGGCAAACAGGATGCGGTTGCCGACAAAACCGGGGCAGACGCCGACCAGCGTGGCGATCTTGTTGATCTGTTTGGCAAGGTCCATGCAGGTCGCCACAACGTCATCAGCGGTGTGCTTGGCGCGTACGATTTCAAGCAGTTTCATCACGTTCGCTGGGGAGAAGAAGTGCAACCCAATCACGTCTTCTGGCCGGTCGGTACAGGCGGCGATCTCGTCGATATTCAGCGCTGAAGTGTTCGTGGCAAGGATCGCGCCGGGCTTCATCACTGCATTCAGCTTGGTGAAGATTTGTTTCTTGAGATCCATGTTCTCGAACACCGCCTCGATAACTAGGTCGCAGTCGGCGAGCGCGTCCATCGACACCTGCCCGTTAAACCGGCCCATCCGCGCCTCGACCTCATCCTGCGGGAAGCGGCCCTTGTCGGCGGAGCGTTGGTAGTTGCCGCGCACGACCGACAGGCCCCGGTCCAGCGCTTCTTGTGTGGTCTCGACAATGGTGACGGGCAGGCCAGCGGTGGCGAAGTTCATCGCGATACCGCCACCCATAGTGCCCGCGCCGATGATGCCGACACTCTTGATCTCGCGGCGGGGGGTGGCTTCGGTGATGCCGGGCACCTCCCACGCGGCGGCTCCGGCCTGCGCGATATAGGCGCCTATTTCTTCAGTGGAGAAGTTGGTCATACGGTGTCCTGTTCAAGGGTGGCAAGGCAGGCGGCCCGAACGCCGCGCCGATCCAGTTTATCGGTTGCCGCGCGGGGCAGCGGTTCGTCCGTAATCCAAATATGGGCCGGGATTTTGAAATGAGCGATATGCGCGCCAAGGAAGGCCCTCAGTGCCTCGGGGTCGAGGCTGGACTGCGCTGCCACATGCACTTTCGCGCCGACGATCTCGCCGAGCCGATCGTCAGGGACAGAGAAGGCGCAGGCCTCGATCACATCCGGATGGCTGTGAATGGCGGCCTCCACGTCTAGGCAGGCGATATTCTCACCGCCCCTGATGATTATGTTTTTCTTTCGGTCAACGATGGTGACGAACCCGTCCGAGTCGATCACACCCATATCGCCGGTACGCAACCAACCATCCTGCAGCACCTCGGCTGTCGCTTCGGGCTTGTTCAGATAGCAGCGCATAGTGGCCGGGCTTTTGACGGTAATCTCGCCGGGCGTGCCCGGAGGAACGTCGTTCCCGCTGTCGTCCAAGAAGCGAAGCTCTTGCACCGGAGGGGTGAGCAGCCCTGCGACGCCCGGACGGTCGCCGTAATCTGTTCCTGATAGGTTGATGCCCAGCGCGTTTGTTTCCGTCATCCCCCATCCAGTTGCGATATTCGCGTTCGGGAAGGTTTGAGCCAGTTGCGCCACCTGCGCCGGAGGGCGCTTGGCCCCGCCTGCACCAATGAAATCGAGCGAAGGCAGAGCGAGGCCCAATTGATTTGCCGCCTGCATGAGGTCCATGGATTGCGCCGGTACGCCAAGCAGACGTGTAATGTTGTGTGTGTCAATCAACCTTGCGGCTTCGCGGGCGTCCCATTTGCGGATCAGCGCGATCTTGGCGCCAGCGGGCAGGCTCAGCAGGAAAAGCGGGTGGGTTGCTGTTACATGAAATAGCGGTGTGGCCAGTAAGGCTGAAGGGCGCGGCGGTTCGGGCGCGCCCTCTTCCGGTGGGTTAATGAGGGGGGCGATGACGGCTTGCAGCAGCCAAGAGAATACAGCGCTCACCGCGCTGCGATGGGTCTGTACAACTCCTTTGGGATGGCCGGTCGTGCCAGAGGAATACATGATCGCGAAGTCGTCTTCCGGGTCGATCTGTACGTCTGGCCAGTCCTGACCGAAGCCTGAGTCTTTAAGCGCAGTGTAACCTTGTCCTTCATCGCCATCGCGCACGCCGACGACGCGCAGGTTCAACGGTTCGATCAGCGGGGCAAGCCGTTCCGCGCGGGGGCCATCCGCGAACACCACGTGCGGGGCCGAATCTTGCATGGCGTAGTCGAGTTCTTCGGTCGTCCACCACGCGTTGACGAATACGACGATCGCGCCCAGCGATGTGATCGCCATGATCAGCACTAGCATTTCGGGATAGTTCCTCATCGCAACGGCAACCCGGTCTCCCTGCTGCACGCCAAGCTCGCTTCGCAAGCTGCTTGCGAGCGCCTTCACCTCGTCGCAATACTCCGCGAAACTCCAGCTCTCGCCCTCATAGACGATGTATTCCAAAGCCCCGTTGCCATGGGCTTCCCACGAGCCGCGCAACAAAGCTGCGACGGAGGGCGGGGCGTTTTGGAAGACGCGGTAGTCGGTGCCGCGAATGGTGGCGGTGGTGACGGCGAAGGCGGGGTTTGTGGTGGTGACGTGATGGACCGCCTCGTCAAGCGTCATCGCGCTCATGCGGCACCCCACGTCGCACGCGGTCGGGCGTGCTGCGCATCTGTTGCACAAGACATTCTGTCGGTTCCTCCCAATTCGCGCGGCGTGGCTGTTCGCCTTGTTCTTTACTCACGCCCATCCACGTTAACGCGCCCCAAACCGCCTGCCAATCCCGCTTGACGGAACGTCGTTTCGCTAATCACAAGTTGCAATTTGCTGCTCCGGCCCATTTTCGCATGCTTTGTATTGGCTATCGGTCATGCAAGACCTACACTCAACGTGTGCGTGCTGGCGGTTTGCGCCAAACTATACGACGGGAGACGTATTGCGCGCGAATGAGGGGAGAGGCAGTTCAAGCACTTGTCGGGCTAAACGGCCATGACAGCCAACGTTGCAGTTTGGGCTGGGCACCTGCAATGAATCACAAAAAATCGTCTGGCCTTTGAGATTAACTTTGGGAGGAAATCCAATGAAACTGAAGCATATTACGGCCGCCGTGGTCGCATCCTTCGTGGGTGCAGGCGCGGCTCAATCGCAGGATGTCATCGAGATGACATCTTCCTTCGGGAAAAACCTGCCGATCCTCGGAACGGCTGGCGTCGACTTTGTCGAACGGATCAACGCCATCTCTGGCGAAGTGCAATTCGAGCATTTTGATCCCGGCAAGTTGGTTCCGACGCTGGAAGCGCTGGACGCGGTGTCCAACGGTTCCGTCGATGCGGCCTTCGCAACCTCCGGCTACTGGCAGGGTAAAATCCCCTCTGCATCGCTGTTCGCGGCTGTTCCGTTTGGCCCCGAAGCGGGTGAATTCCTTGGTTGGATCCTGTACGATGATGGCGCGGCGCTCTGGCAGGAAATGTATGATCAAGCCGGCTATGACGTAAAGGTTATGCCCTGCGGTGTGATCGCGCCGGAAACATCCGGCTGGTTCAAAACCGAAATCACCTCGCTGAGCGACCTTGAAGGTCTGAACATGCGCTTCTTCGGTCTTGGCGCGGAAGTGATGCAGCGTTTGGGTGTGTCCACATCGCTGCTGGCAGCGGGCGACATCTTCCCGGCGCTGGAGCGCGGCGCGATTGATGCGACCGAATTCTCCATGCCGCTGATTGATGCGCGCCTCGGCTTCCACAAGATCGCGAAGTTCAACTACTTCCCCGGCTGGCACCAGCCATCGACCTTGTTTGAACTGATCGTCAATATCGACGTGTGGGAGGACCTTTCAGAACGTGCGCAGGCGCAAATCGAAGCGGCTTGCCTTGCCAACGTGACGACCTCGCTTGCGGAAGGCGAAGCGGTGAACTTCGACGCGATGGTGACGAACCAGCAAGAGAACGGCGTGACCATCAAGCAGTGGCCGCCAGAGATGCTGGAAGCCTTTGAAGCAGCATGGGATGAAGTGGCCGCGGAACTGGCTGCAGAAGACGCGCATTTCAAGAAAACCTGGGACGACCTGCAAGAGTATCGCGCGGGCTATAAAACCTGGGTGCAGAACATTTACCTGCCGCGTAACCGCTAAGTCGCGGGCTTGAAAGACATGAGGCGGCGCTCCGATCCGGGGCGCCGCTTTTGCGCATATCCGTAAGGGAGGGGCTATGCCATGAGCGTCGACACGCAGACCCAAGACATGCCGGATGTCGAGGAAATCCTTGCGATTTCTGATCCCGGCGAGAAGAACCGCGACCAGCATACGCGCATAGACCGGCTGATGATCAATATCGGCAACGTGGTGGCTTGGGCGTTTCCGCTGCTGATGGCGGCAATCGTGGCGCAGGTGTTTCTGCGCGGCTCTGGGCTGAACCAAGCGTGGCTCGACGACCTGCAATGGTGGATTTACGGCTTCGCGATGGTGACCGGATTTGGCTATGCGATTACGACCAACAGCCATGTGCGGGTCGATATTTTCCACCAGAATTTCTCGGAGCAAAAGAAAGCGCGATGGGAGGCTATCGCGTTGGGTTGGCTCCTTTTGCCGTTTATTGCGCTGATGATTGACGTGCTGATCACTTATGCCAGCCAGTCGATTGAGGCGAATGAGGGGTCCGCCAGCCCAAACGGGCTGCACAATGTCTGGATACTCAAAGCCAGCTTGCCTGTGTTGTTCCTTCTGGCCGGGCTTGCGGCATACGCGTCGTTCAAGCGAAACCTCGCCAAATTTTCGCCAATCAGTTTAGGGCATCAACTGATCTGGCTGTTCCCGACGGCGGTCTTCATTGCGTGGCGATTGGTTGTGAACGCTGCTTGGTGGGTGATCTATTTCACCAATTCCGAAATCAAACCTCGACGGATTCTGCGCGAGCCATTTTTTGACTACGCGCTGACGATTGCTTTCGTCGGTGTTGTTGTTGCGATTGCAGCTCTGATGATGCTCAACCGCCGACGGGAAGGGTAACGACGCATGGAAGCGCTTTCTCTGATCTCATTCCTGACGCTGAACCAATGGGCTGTTCTGGCCATGTTCGGGGTTTTCATCTGGATGCTGTTTCGCGGCATTCCAGTGGCCTATGCGCTGGTCGGTGTGTCCCTGTTGTTCGTTCTGGTTGGGATGTTCGTGCTGGACCCTTTGCGCGACAGTTTCAAGGATATCATCGACTACAGCGCGACGCGGCTTGAATACCGCAAGATGTTCAACAGTGCCGGTCGGTTCTTTGGTGGGACTATCCAGAACCCGGTGCTGGTCGCGCTGCCGATGTTCATCTTTATGGGGCTTATGCTGGATCAATCCGGCGTTGCGCAGCGGATGATGCGGTCCATGCAGGTGCTGTTCGGCGGCCTTCGCGGAGGTTTGGCGCTGTCCGTTATGCTCATCGGCATTATCCTTGCGGCATCAACGGGGGTCATCGGCGCGTCTGTTGTGTTGTTGGGCGTTATGGGCCTGCCGACGATGATGAAACAGAACTACTCCAAGCCGATTGCGACTGGCACGATTGCTGCATCTGGTACGCTGGGCATTCTGATCCCACCGTCAATCATGCTGGTGATCATGTCTGATCAGCTTGCGATCTCACTTGGTGATCTGTTCATGGGCGCACTCTTCCCCGGCCTGCTGCTTGGGGCTTTGTACATCGCGTTCATCGTCATTTATGGACTCGTCCGCCCCGATGCGATGCCCTTGCCCGAAAACCGAGAGCCGGTGACGATGGCGGTTGTGATCGAAACTGCCTTGTCTGTTGTACCGCCGCTCTTTCTCATTTTGCTGGTGCTCGGGTCGATCTTCTTTGGCTTCGCAACGCCGACAGAAGCCTCTGGTCTTGGCGCTTTGGGCGCGATGTTGTTGGCCATTGTGAACCGGCGGCTGAACCTGACGGTGTTCAAGGATGTGATGCGGCAAACGCTGAACACCGCTGGGTACATCGTCGGGATTTTCATTGCCGCGACGTTCTTTGCCTATGTGCTGCGGTCCTATGATGGGGACAATATCATCAAAGAACTGGTGCTGAACTCGTTCGAGAATCCGTGGATGGTTGTCGCGTTTATCCTGTTCATCATCTTCCTCTTAGGCTTCCTGTTGGACTGGATCGAAATCACCCTGATCATCATGCCGCTGATGTTGCCGGTAATTGAAGGTTTGAACTTGCCGATTGAGGGGTTTGGAGTCGTTGATAAAGCGCCCGTCGTCTGGTTCGCGATCCTTGTGGCGGTGACGCTGCAAACCTCGTTCCTGACGCCGCCTGTGGGCTTTGCGCTGTTCTACCTCAAGGGCGTATGCCCGCCGGGGGTGACGCTGGGCCATATTTATCGTGGGGTGATCCCCTTCGTGCTCTTGCAGCTTTTGGGCCTGTTCATCGTCTTCGAAATCCCGCAGCTTGTGACATGGCTGCCTGCGGTGGCCTACGCGAACTAGAAAATGGGGAAGCGCGATGCGTGTTCTGGGGATTGATCCGTCACTCTGTTTGATTGGCGGGAAATGGGTGCCGTCGGTGTCTCCCCAAAGGGTCGCGTTGGTGAACCCGTCCGACGGATCGGCCTTGTGCGAGATCGCGCGTGGCAATGCCGAGGATATCGACCGCGCCGTCGCCGCTGCGCAGGCCGCTTTGCAAGGCGATTGGGGCCGGATGCCGAACTTCGAGCGGGGGCGTATGCTTGCCAAAATTGGCGCGCTGGTGCTTGAGAATGTCGATGCACTGGCGGAACTTGAGGCATTGGACGTGGGTAAACCGCTCACCCAAGCGCGAAACGACGCCATCGCACTGGCGCGGTATATGGAGTTCTACGCGGGCGCGGCGGACAAAATCCACGGCCAAACAATCCCCTATTTGGACGGATACACCGTTTACACGCTGCGAGAGCCGCATGGCGTGACAGGTCATATCGTGCCGTGGAACTACCCCATGCAGATCATTGGGCGATCCGTCGGGGCGGCGCTGGCAATGGGCAACGCGGCGGTGCTGAAACCTGCGGAAGAGGCCTGCCTGACCGCGCTCGCTTTCGGCGAGCTTGCTCGTCAAGCCGGACTGCCAGCGGGTGCGTTGAATATTGTGCCGGGTCTCGGGGCCGAGGCGGGGGCGGCGCTGACGGCACATGAAGGCGTGCATCATATCTCTTTCACCGGGTCCGTTGGCGTTGGCAAACTTGTGCAAACGGCAGCGGCGCAGAATGTGGTTCCGGTGACGCTGGAACTTGGTGGGAAATCGCCTCAGCTTGTATTCGAAGATGCCGATCTGGACGCCGCGCTGCCGTTTCTGGTGAATGCGGGGATACAGAATGCCGGGCAGACTTGCTCGGCTTCCTCGCGCATCTTGGTGCATCGCTCACGGCTGGATGAAGTGACGACGGCCATGGCCGCGCGCTATGCCAAGCTGCGGGCTGGCCCGGCGATGGACAATCTGGAGGTCGGGCCGCTCGTGTCCATGCGCCAGAAAGTCATCGTGGAGGAGTTTCTGGCCCAAGGTGCAAACCTAGAAACCGTCGCAACGGGTCAGATCGTCGAGAGTGCGCCGACTGGTGGGGCTTATGTTGCGCCGACCCTGTTCGCAGGGTCTGATCCGGGCCATCCGCTTGCGCAAGATGAAATCTTTGGCCCGGTGCAAATGATCCTGCCTTTTGATGACGAAGAGCAGGCCGTACAAATCGCAAACGGGACGCAGTACGGGCTGGTCGCGTCGGTTTGGACCCGCGATGGGGCGCGGCAGATGCGGTTGGCAAAGAAGCTACGCGCTGGGCAGGTGTTCGTGAACAATTACGGCGCCGGGGGCGGGGTGGAACTGCCATTTGGCGGTGCCGGGCTTTCCGGCCATGGGCGCGAAAAAGGGTTCGAAGCGTTATATGGCTTCTCGAGTCTCAAGACTGTTGCCGCGCTGCACGGGTAAAAGAGCAGATGTTATGCAGATGCGATATAGTTAACAGAAGCTGATCTCTTCTCGGGAAAATCGCCCTAAGCTGCGAGAAATTTAACCAATATTGAGCAATTCTTTGGCAACTTGCTGCTCGGCAAGGGTCAAGCCGCTTGTTATTGCACGCCCAAGTGATAACAGAGCGTGCAACCGTTGGCTTTAATTTTTGGAGACGTGATTTTGACGACGATCGCTCCGGTTTTGTTATGTGGCGGGTCTGGTACGCGCCTTTGGCCCCTGTCGCGAAAAAGTTATCCCAAGCAATTTGTTTCTTTGATGGGTGAGCAAACCTTATTTCAGGCTTCCGCTTTGCGCCTGTCCGGGCAAGAGGGCGATGTGACTTTCAGCGCCCCGTTGGTTCTGACGAATTCAGACTTCCGATTTATCGTGACCGAGCAGTTGCAGGCCATCGGAATCGATCCCGGAGCGATCCTGATCGAACCCGAAGGGCGTAACACGGCGCCAGCGATTCTTGCGGCGGCGTTGCATGTGGTCAAGACAGACCCCGAGACGGTGCTCTTGGTGGCCCCGTCGGACCATGTTGTGCCCGAAGCGGCGGAATTCCGCCGGTGCGTTGCGCGTGGCCTATCTGCTGTCGAAGCCGGTGATTTGGTTACATTTGGTATTGCCCCGAGCCATGCTGAAACCGCCTATGGCTACCTCGAATTGTCGGCCAAGCCCGATAGCGAAGGCACACCGGTCAAGCTGTCGCGCTTTGTCGAAAAGCCCGATGCAGACCGCGCGGAAGAGATGGTTGCCGCTGGCAATTTCATGTGGAATGCCGGGCTGTTCCTGTTCAAGGCCAAGGATATCATCGCAGCGTTTGATGCGCACGCGGCTGACTTGGTTGCGCCGGTGACCTCCGCCTATGAAAACGCGGAAACGGATCTGGGCTTCCTTCGCCTCGCGCCAGAGCCTTGGGCACAGGCCGAAGACATTTCGATTGACTACGCGGTGATGGAGCGTGCCGAGAACCTGTCGGTGGTTCCTTTCGCCTCTGCCTGGTCTGATTTGGGCGGTTGGGATGCGGTCTGGCGCGAAAGCGGCCCGGATGATCGCGGCGTCGTAACCTCTTCTGGCGCAACGGCAATTGACTGTGAAAACACGCTGCTGCGTTCAGAAAGCGAGCGGTTGGAGCTGGTCGGTATTGGCCTAGAGAATATCATGGCCATTGCAATGAATGATGCGGTCCTCGTGGCCGATATGTCCCGCGCTCAGGACGTAAAGAAGGCGGTTGCCGCGCTGAAGGAAAAAGGCGCAGCGCAGGCTGTGGCCTTCCCGAAAGATCACCGGCCATGGGGTTGGTTTGAAAGTCTCGTCGTTGGGAACCGCTTCCAAGTGAAGCGCATTATGGTCCATCCGGGCGCATCGCTTAGCCTTCAAAGTCACTTCCACCGGTCTGAGCACTGGATTGTCGTTGAGGGCACCGCGCGGGTCACAGTTGACGAAACGGTTAAGCTCGTGACGGAAAATGAAAGCGTTTACATCCCGCTTGGCGCCGTTCACCGGATGGAAAATCCCGGTCGCGTTCCCATGGTTTTGATCGAAGTTCAAACAGGGGCGTATGTTGGCGAGGATGACATTGTGCGATACGAAGACGTATATGCACGTGGGTAGGATAGGTTGAGTGCTCAAACCAACCATTTGTGATACGAAACCTGAGTAGCCGAGTGTGTTGGTATGAATCGGGTCGGGGCTGATATGAACAAAACACTGCAAGCACAGCGGGTCGGTGGGCCAATAGACGTAGATACACGTCAGCAGGACGCGGACAACGCGGCGGGCGGTGTTATCAATATGGCGATGTTGCTGCGGACGTTATGGCGCGGAAAGTTCCTTATCGTCTTTCTGACAGCCTTGGCCGTTTTCGCCGGCGGTTACTATGCGTATATCGGCGCAACGCCTAAGTTCAAATCCACAGCAGTTGTCATGCTAAACCCTCAGCAACAGCAAGTCGTCGATCTTGAATCGGTGGTCAGTGGGCTTACGGCGGATTCGTCGACGATTGCAACAGAAGTGCAGGTTCTTCAAAGCCGTTCCTTATTGGGCAAGGTCGTAGATGAATTGAACTTGGTTGAAGACCCAGAATTCAACCCTCTGATTGCCCCGGATGGTCCGCTAGATGCGGTAAAGGCCGAGGTTCGCTCCGTTCTAAATCTCCCGGAAAAGGTCGTCTCAAGCGACGAAGCCGTCCGTATGGCGCGGCAACGAAACGCCACAATCGATGGTTTGCTTGAGGTTTTGACGATCCGAAATGTACCGCTGAGCCTGGTGTTCCAAGCGACAGTGGAAACGACGAACGCGCGCAAATCAGCGTTGATCGCCGACACGATCGTAAATCAGCATATTTTCAACCAACTTGAGGTGAAATTTGACGCGACGGAGCAAGCAACCAAGTGGTTGTCTGAGCGTGTCGCCGAGCTTCAGGCCGAACTCGAAGCGTCGGAAGGTGCTGTAAAGAACTTCCGCGCTGGGACTGATCTTGTCAGTCCAGAGGCGTTGACGGGTCTGGAAGTACAGTTGAAAGACTTGCGGACTCGTGTTGCTGACACGCAAGTTACTCAAGAAACCAGCGAAGCGCGCCTTACCGAGCTGAAAACTTTGACCACCCCGCAAGAGAAGCTGGAATTCACGGGCGATGCCCAGTTACAGCGTTTGATCGCGCGGGTTGCGCAGCCTGGTATCCAAGAATTGTTCGATACGCGGTTCGATCAAATCGTCTCGCGGGCCGAGTTGGAATTGCAACGCAGCGCGACGCAGCTGACGGCATTGAGTGCCTCTCAAACAGATTTGCAGGAACAGATTGACCGTCAAAGCGCTGATCTGATCACGTTGCAGCAACTTAGCCGCGAAGCTGAGGCAAGCCGACTTCTGTATGAGTATTTCCTGTCGCGGCTGAAAGAGACATCTGCCCAGCAAGGTATCCAACAAGCAGACAGCCGCATCCTTTCGAACGCTGTGATCCCCGGTTTTCCCGCCTCGCCGCGCAAGCCACTGATCCTTGCCGTCAGCTTCTTGCTGGGGTTCATGTTTGCGTCTGCTGTGGTTTTGCTGCGTGAGGCGCGCAAAAACACCTTCCGTGCAGCGGATGAGTTGGAGCGGATCACAACCTATCCGGTTATTGGCCAGCTTCCTTTGCTGCCGATCCGGCGCCGCCGCGATGCGCTGGCTTACTTGTCGGAAAAGCCAACATCTGCAGCGGCTGAAGCGGTGCGTAACCTGCGGACTTCTGTGCTTTTGTCTAATGTGGACAAGCCACCGCAGGTGATCATGACCTGCTCGTCCTTCCCGGGCGAAGGTAAGACGACAATCGCGCTCGCGCTGGCGCAGAACATGAGCAAGATGGGCAAGCGCGTGCTTCTGATCGAAGGCGACGTGCGCCGCCGCGTGTTTAAGCAATATATGCAACACAAGGGTGCCAAGGGTCTGGTTCAGGCTTTGTCCGAAGGCTTACCACTGAGCGAAGTTGTGGTGCCGGATGATCGCGTCGGGTGTGACGTGTTGCTGGCCGACAAGTCGACCGAGAACGCAGCGGACCTGTTCTCGTCCAAGAAATTTTCCGATATCGTGCAGCAAGCGCGTGATGAATACGATCACGTAATCATCGATACACCACCGGTTTTGGTCGTGCCGGATGCACGTATCATCAGCCAGAATACAGATGCGATTGTGTTCGTCGTTCAATGGGACAAGACCATCAAACCTGCTGTCATTGACGCGTTGCGCCAGTTCGAAAGCGTCAATACGCAGGTCAGTGGTCTGGTTCTGAACCAAATCAGCCTGCGCGGAAT
Organism: uncultured Rhodobacterales bacterium; assembly: GCA_964590545.1. Taxonomy (GTDB): domain Bacteria; phylum Pseudomonadota; class Alphaproteobacteria; order Rhodobacterales; family Rhodobacteraceae; genus Aliishimia. The sequence continues at coordinate 15,911 of CAZPXE010000013.1, forward strand.
GCGTCGCTATGGATACGGCGACAAATACGGTGCCTATTCCAGCTACGGTTCAAAGTACTACGTGAACTAGATTTTTCAGATTGGGCCAATCCGATTTGGCCTGATCGTTAACGCTTTGGTAAGGGGCACCGTGCGCTGCCCCTAACTGGAGTTTACCATTTTTTGAGACCTTCCCTCGCGATCAACCGCCGTGGCCTCGTCGCTGCCCGGCCCATCACGCGAGGAGTGCTCCATGAGTATTTTGAATGTCCACGACCCTTTGCAGGTTCCAAATTTCCCGTCCAATCCAGTCCTGAATGGCCGCCTGTTCGTTTTCGAACGCAATAGCGAGGTGTTCGTTGCGCTATTCGAGGATCCAGACCTGACGACGTCCATCGCCAACCCCCTAGAGGCGGATGAGAACGGGAACTTCCCGCCCTGCTTCTTGGTGGACGGGACATACAAACTGGTCCTGCGATCTCAAAGCGGTAAGCTGCTGAATGTCTGGCAAGAGATCATCGTCACCCATGTGACCCAAAACGTGGCTGGTCAGCGTGAATTCACGACGATCGAAGATCTCGAACTGAACACAAGCTTGCTTTACGACACGCATCTTGAAACTGCGCGCGTGTTGCCGGGTGAAATCATTAGCGTAACGGATGGCAGCTATCACTATGAAGTTGCGTCCGAAACGGTCACGGATCAGCACATCACGACGCAAGGCGGTGTGAAACTGTATGAGCGCGGCGCTTTTTCGACGCGCGCACGGTTCGTCGAGACTGCGTCACGCGGCTGGATGCCGCCTGTTGGACACACAGAAACGATTGAGGGGCGTGACTATGTGTTCATGGGCGATGGGTTCACGGACGGCCCGGCCGATTTGCCAGGCTGGCGTCCAGAAGGGCTGATCACGCCAGAGCATTTCAGCAGCGATCTGACCGCCGACGCAACGCCGGCCTTTAACGAGGCGATGCTCTACGCGGTGAGTAATAACCTGCCGGGGCGGTCTTCGGGCGTTTACACGTTCTTCGGAACTTTGGCGCCGGGTGGTCAATACAACTGGGATTGGGGCAACACGCAAATCAACTGGGGTGGCGGTGACGTAACTGCGCTGACACAGGTTCTTTACAATCCGCTCGGGTCCACCGAACCGCAGCCCAGCGGCAAATATGTGATTTTCGACACCAATGGATGCGAAGGCTCGATCAATACCGGGCTGCTGCGTATTCGTGGGGTGTCGATCGGCAAAATGACGATGTATCAACGCTCGCTCATTCCGAGCAATCTTGTTGCGATCACTGCGTCCGAAGGATCGAGCGCGGATATGATCTGGGACGGACTGTCGATCCTCGGCTGCGGGCACGGGCTGTGGCAAGGTGATCAACGCGGCAGCGCGCAAAATATCCTGCCCTATACGCGGTGGTCGGTGCGTTTCCTGTTGATCAAGTTCTGCCTTGTGGCGATCAATGGCGGCTCGTCCGGGAACTCGTTCGACGACGGCAATTGGAACAACATCCGCCTGACCCGGAACCAGAACAACGGAACGATTCGCACCGACTTTGTGTGTAACTCGATCTTCCTGAACGGGCTGAACTTCAAGAATGACATCGAAACACCGACCATCACGACGTCGGCGGGCTCGACCCTTGCGATGCTTTCTGTGGGGACTCCCTATGTCAAAACAGGCGATGTTATCTGCATTGAAGATGGCAATCTTGACCTAAGCGGAACGACCCCGATTCCCTTTGTCACCCGAATTGCGGAGCGCAACGGCACCATTCTGACGCTGGAATCTGCGCCGGACCGGACCATCTCGGGTTTGAACTTCATTGTGAATCCACCGTCCTTCCTGATGACCAATGCGAGCCTGATTGCGCAGCATGTCTATGCAGAAGAATGCCATGACACACCTATCAATCTGCTCAATGAGTCGGTGATTGAGTGTCAGAGCCTCAAATTCTCGAACGGGATCATCGCAGCCCGCTACAACGCGCCGCTGGCTATTACAGGTATCCGGGATACGGCGGTGATCGCCAATTTGCATGACCGAAGCGTCAACAACGACAAGCTGAAGTCGATTGTGGGTGTGTCCAACTTGGATGACGGCAGCGGCAATGGCGGTTCCAGCCTGATTGAACTTACGGCACGGACAAAGCGTGACGTTTGGGTGAACTCGGTTCCTGTCCGGGTGATCAACTTGGAATCCGATCATCTGGGTGGTTTGACCAACACAGAAGGGGCGTCTGGCGACGGGTACAACGTGGTGGTTCAAGGCAGCGACGGACGTACGCAATACATGATCGGGCATCTTGGCACGAAAGAGGCCTACAATGTCGGGCGCGCTGGCGGTTTCGAGGTTGGCCCTAACCTGCGCGCTGAAGAAACGATGACCGGCATTGAGCGTACTGGCGGATGTCAGGCGTCATCAGGCGGCGCCGCTGTAAAATCGGCGGGCAGCGCGGGCAGCTGGTATGCAGATGTTGCTGTTTCCGCCGGAGATCGGGTTCGCGTTGATCTGACACTGGACGCGTTCACCGCCGGGTCGTGCACAGTCACGCTGTATGACAGCGCGGGTGGAAATCCGGGAACGGCTGTTGCCAGCTTCGAGCACGTGAATGGAACGGGTCGCAAGACTGTGTTCTTTGACGTGCCCGCAGGGTCCACCGCCGACCGTGTTGGCCTGAATTGCGCGGCCGCAGCGGATCTGACGATCAGCCGCTTCGTTGTTCAGAAAGTGCTGTCTGTCTAGGCGGATAGCCGCCTTGCAGCTTCCCGCGTCAAACGTGACCTCAGAGTTGAGTAGCGTTTGACGCGGGAGCCATGTAAAGACCGCATATGGGTTGGCTTGCGGTCTTTTTCACATTTGCGCTTGGTCCGCTTCAGTGGATTACCCTGCTGGATGTTGGCCTGTCGCTCAAGCCGATGCACCCCCCCTTCTTTTTGGCCGCCGCGATTGGTTGGTTTCGGTTCAGCCAAGGCCGTGTGCCGATGGATTTGGTGCGGGCGATTATGCCCTTTATCCTGATTTACAGCGCCTATTTGTCTATTTTGCTGCTTTCAGTCCTTTGGGGCGGAACGCTGACCTATACGTTTAAGTATCTGATTTACTTCATGTGCTCGCTCGGTTTCATATTCCTTTTGTCAACCTATCGGCATGACTCGCTCATGCGGCTTTTGTTTTGGTCAGGCGTGTCGTCCAGCCTTTTTTTCATCGGCGTCGCAGGCATCACCTTGGCGGCGAAAGGGATCAACATTCTCGACGTGATTGGCCGTGCGTTGATCCAAGGCAACCCGCAACTGCTGCAATTCATGGTCTTCCGAAACCTGTTCAACAACCCGGAATCACTGGATGGCAATTCCGTCGGGGTGGCGCTGCGGCATACGTCACTGGGCTTTGTCTATATCGGTTTCATGCTGGCCGCTGCGACGGCGCGGCGCAGTTTCTGGTCGTGGTTGGCACTGTTTATCTCTGGCTCGATCATCCTGCTCAGTGTGAGCCGTAGCCTCACCATCGCAATCATGCTTGCCTTCTCTCCGCTGATCTTCGGGCTCATGCGCAAATTCCCAGCGTCTACGATCTTCGCGCTGATGGGGCTGACTGCCATCATGCTTGTCTTGCCGCTCTATCTGGACTTCAGCGGTGTTTCTCAGATTATCGACGAACGCTTTGGTTCCTTTGGCGAGGACGGGCGGGTGTCGATGTATGACATCGCGTTGACACTCATCAATGATCGTCCGGTATTGGGCTATGGGTCGGGCTATTTCCACGACTATGGTGGTCACAAGATGCATCAGGTCCATAACCTGTTCCTTGGCGCATGGATTCAGGGTGGCCTCATCTGTTTGCTTTTGGCGATCAGCTATCAGGGGTTCCTGCTGACGCTTTATATCAAACGCTTGGGTCACTATATCGGTGAGCCGTCGCAGATTTGTTTGCTGGGCATTCTGGTTCTGCCCCTGTTCCGCACGCAGATCAGCGGGAGCGGGGGAAATTTCAACCTGCCCGAATGGATTTGCGTGTCGATTGTGTTGGCTCTGTTTGCGCGGGCACCGCAGGCGCAAAGTGTTGCACCCGAGCCAGAACCACCCAAACGCCCCGCCGAGCCTGAGACGGTGTCGATTACCTAAGTAAGGTTCAAGCGCGCCCTGAGTTCCGCGCGCGTTGCATCGCTCAGACTATCATCCAGTTTCTTGGTCTTCGGCAGGATCAGGGTCTTGATCTTGTCGCGGGCAGAGGTCGGGAGCAGTGGTTTGATCCGATACAGATAGAAGTTCGACTGCGCGAACCGCGCCCAAGCGGACCCTTCGCGCACCACGCGCTTGCCTTCTGAGGCATTGCGGTGGGTGTCCTCCACCTCCGCGGGTGCATCGACGCCAAGGAATGCACAGACCTCGCTGACCACCTGCATCCGGTCAGAAATGTAGTCTTCGAACCGCATCACCAGCACTTGATCTTCGCCAAAGGCAGCGCGCCACGGAGCGAGCTGCCGCTCATAGTCGCTATAAGCGGCGTAGCTTTCATCCTCCAGTACCGCCACATTCAGCGGTCGCGTTTCAATCCCCAGCCCATGCAGGTGGTGGTACTGGCTTACAATCCGCTTGATAGGGTCGCGGGTGAGGTAGAGGATTTTGGTTTCTGGCCCCAACACCCGCAGCGCTCGTTCGGCAACGCCCTCATAGGTGGGCAGTTTGGCATAGGCGGTGGACGCATCGCCGATGGCCACAGCGCGCTCTGCCCCGGAAAACTTCGCCGTATAGCGGGCCAGTCCTTCGGGGGTTTCGGCGTCAGGGGAAATCAGGTCATCCGGTTCTTTTTCGGGCGGCAGGTAGATGCCCGGAATGTGGACAAGATCCTCATACAGGCTGGTGGTTCCGGCCTTCATCGCGCCAATCAACAGGAAGTTGGGCAGGGTCATTGCGGCGTTACCTCATATCCCAACGCGGCCAAATCGAGCTCCGTCATCTCGGCCACACGCGCGTTCGAAGCGGCGAAGCGCCCCGCGCAGGCCGCGTCGATGCGGGCCTTCAAGCGGGCCTTAAGGGGCGGGTCCAGCGGGCGGAGCACTTCGAAAATGGGCATGATCCGGCGGAAGCCTTGTTCGACATAATCGTTGCGGATGGGCAGCAGCCCGTTTTCATTCAGTTGGTTGCGCACCAGTTTGTTGATCTGCCGCCGCATTGCCTGAAACGCCAATGGCCGGGCACGGTTCACCGATGCGCTCAGCATTGCGTCCGGCACGCGCGCGGCTGCATCCTGTCCCAGCGCAAACTCGACCAGCCCCCGCGTTTCGCTGTCGGTATCGCGGCGGAACTGTTCAAAGGCGATGACGCGCACATTCTCGGCTCCGAATAAGCTGCGGTACTTGGCGATGAGCCGATCATATTCGTAATAGCCCAGATCGAAGCCGGGTTTGCGCAGCAGGACCGGCTCGGGCCGGGTCAGGAAACGGTTCAAGGATAGCGTGCCGCCATCGGTGATGGTTTGCAGATACATGGAATAGATCATCTGCCGCTGTTCGCGGATGACCATCACCACTTTGCCGTCCGGGAAGGCCTCATGCAGCCGATCCGCGATCAGGCCTTGGTCAAACCCGCCAGAGGCCGGGTAGCCCGAGAGCCGCTCATGGCTGATGACCAGCGTGCCGCCCTTGGCCGCCGCGTCTGCGTGTTCGGCTGTCATCTTCGCGACCGGGGCGTGCGGCGTTGGGTCCAGCCCGAAGCGGGTTATGAAGGCCGCATGAATGCCCACGCGCCCTTCGGAGGGGACGTGAAAACCCA
>CAZPXE010000014.1:0-21292 GCA_964590545.1 uncultured Rhodobacterales bacterium
ATGGCAGGGGCAGAACCACCCGCCGAAATCGCCCGCATCGCCCAGCGGTACGCAGCCCAAATGGGTGCAAACGCCCTGCATCACCAGCCATTCGCCCGTGTTCTCACCGTCAAAGGCAACCAGCGAGCGGTTTTGGTCGTCGCCGGATGTGCCATCTTGCAAATTCTCATTGCGCGCTTCGGGATCAAGCAGGTCGTCCAACTCAACAGATCGTGCATCTGCGATCTCTTCTTCGGTGCGGCGGCGAATAAAGACCGGCTTACCAAGGAACAGCAGTGTTAGCTGCGTGCCCGGCTCAACGCCCGACACATCAACCCGGATCGAGCTCATCGCACGCACGTCAGCAGACGGGTTCATCTGGTTGACCAATGGCCAAACCGCCGCGCCTACCGTTACGGCACCTGCACCCGCTGTTGCGTAATACAGGAAATCCCTGCGGGTATCTTCGTGTTCTTCTACTTCAGACACGAGCTCTCTCCATCTTGTCTTTCCATGGGCTGGCAGCACAACTGACTGGCGCTATGGGTCCAAAAATAATGGCGTGGCCGCGCACAGCGCAGCCAAACTCTCGGGCTATTTAGCGGCGGGGTATAGAGTCGTCCAGTAAACAAGACGGTCATGTGGTCGCAGGTGCGTCAGCGGGTCGCAACCTGCGGGCGCCGGGTTAACCAAGTGGCAAGTTTTGGTGCCAAAACCGCGCTTTAACCGGGCTTGGCAAGCCACTTTACATCCCTTCCGGCGGAACCGTCGCCAACATAGAGGGACGCTGCGCAAAGCCCTCATACCAAGCCGCCAACGCGTCACAGCCATTGCGCCAACCCCGTGCATCATGGCGGAAATCCACATAGCCCAGCGCGCAGGCCACCGCGATTTGCCCCATATCAAGCGGGCCGTTCAGGTGGGACATCCAGCGTGTGTTCAACGCCGCGCAGGCTGCAGCGATCTTGCCCCATTGGATATCGCTCCATTCGTCCCACTGCTTGTCCTCGGGTCGCAGCTTCCCTTCGTAAGTCAACAAAATGGCCGCATCGAGGATACCATCGCCAGTCGCCTCAAGCGTCATCGTCTCCCAACGGCGCGCTCCAGCGGGGTAAAGCTTGCCCCCTGCGCGGTCATCCAGAAACGCACAGATCACACGGCTGTCGTACAGCGTGGCCCCATCTGGCCGCTCCAGCGCGGGGATCTTCATCAGCGGGTTCTTCGCCACAAGGCCCGGCATCGGTGCGTTGGGTTTGGTGACGGCATTGACCTGTTCTACATCACCCTCCTGCCCCGTTTCAGACAGCAAAATCAGAACCTTACGCACATAGGGTGAGGTCGGGCTGTAATAGAGTTTCATCGCAATCTCCTTCGATTATGGCCACGGTTTAAGGGCGACGCATATAGCGCGAGAGCGCATCGCGCCCCACACCCAGACCGTCCGTTTCGACAGCATCGGCGGCGCGCAGACGCACCTCGTCTGGCTTGTTCTGGTTCAGCTTCCACGTCCCGTCAATGGCTTCGATCTGCATCCGGCAGGGGACAATCGCGCGCATCATTTTCTCCATGACACCCGCACTCATCTTGTCCGTGGTCCAAGGCTTCTTGCCGACCAACTGCTGCTCAAAATGCGCCGATTGACGCTCGAGCAGGTCATGCAATTCCTCCGCCGGGCGCAACTCCAACACCCCGCGCAGATGCACGGCGATGTAGTTCCACGTCGGCACCTGATCGTCCACGCCATACCAGTCGGGTGAGATATAGCTGTCTGGCCCCACCACCGCGACGCAGGCCTGCTGCGGATCCTTCAGCGCCCGCGCGATAGGGTTCGAGCGCACCAGATGTATCCAAACTGTGTCCCCTTCGATCAGAAACGGCACATGGCTCACCAGCGGGCCTTCCGCCCCGTTCATCGTCAGCACACCGAACGAGCGCGCGGCGGCAAAGGCCAAATTCTCTTGCGCCTCTTTCGTATGGAAAATCGGGTTCGGATGCATGATGTGCCTCGATATGTCTCGCCTGTGACAGCTTGCCCTTGCACTTACCCTGTTCGCGCGGCATCGTCATCGGCGTTCTCAGGGCGGGGCGGAATTCCCCACCGGTGGTATTTGCGGGGAACTTTCAACCGCAGCAGCCCACGAGCGCCTCGCCCCGGCGAGGGTCAGCAGATCAGGTGAGACGCCTGAGCCGACGGTCATAGTCCGGATGAAAGAGAACGTCGCAACCGCGTCAGGTTACCCATGGGTAACCCGGAATGGTTGTGCGTTTTGCCTTGGGTGACGTGTCTTGACGCATCAAAGGAGTAAAACCATGACACACACCCGCTTCGCCTTCGTCAAAGCCAATTGGCACGCCGAAATCGTGGATCAGGCTTTGGCCGGGTTCACTGACCTAATCCCCGCCGCGCAAGTTGACGTCATCGACGTCCCCGGCGCGTTCGAAATGCCGCTAATGGCCCGCGATCTTGCCGCCACAGGGCGCTATGGCGCGATTGCTTGCGCTGCGTTGGTGGTCGATGGCGGTATCTATCGCCATGATTTTGTGGCGGGGGCCGTTGTCGACGGGCTGATGCGTGCCGGGATGGATACGGGCGTGCCGGTCCTGTCGGTTTCGCTGACGCCGCACCACTTTCAGGAAACGCCGCACCATATCGGGATTTACAAGGCACATTTCGTGGAAAAGGGGCGCGAAGCCGCGCGCGCTGCCTTGGGAATCCTGAAAGCGCGGGGCGGGCTGGCCTCACTAGCGGCCTAGATAGGCAGCCAGCGCGGCCGGTGGGTTGGCGAGCAAATCCTCTACTGGAACCGGCCCATGCGCCACCCCCTCCGCCACAAGAACCGAGCGCCCGCCCAAGCGGCGGGCCTCTTCGGGGTCGTGCGTGACCATCATCACCAAAGCGCCCAGATCGGCTGCGACCTCTTTGACAAGGTCGAGCATCTCGACCCGCATCGCGGGACCGAGAGCTGAGAACGGCTCATCCAGCAGCACGATGGGCCGCGCTTGAACCAGCACCCGCGCCAGCGCCGCGCGGCTTTGTTGGCCACCGGACAGCGCAGCAGGTTTGCGCCATTCCAGCCCGGCGAGGCCGACGCGCGCAAGAGCGCTTGAGACACGGGCGATTTCTTCGGTGTTAAGGCGCAGGGCGGGGCGGATGCCGAGCCCTACATTTTGTGCAATGCTCAGGTGTGGAAACAAGTTGTTGTCCTGAAACAGCATCGAGACCGGGCGCGCGTCCGGGCGAGGAGGCAGATCGCTGCCGGACCATTTGATACGCCCCTCCACGTTTTGCGCAAACCCCGCGAGCCCTGCAAGCAGTGTCGACTTGCCCGCGCCGGAGGGGCCGATGATGGAGATGAGCGCGCCCGGTGCGACGCTCCAATCCGCGGTCAGGGCAAAGCCGCCCTGCCGGATCGTAACTCCCTGAAACTCAAGCATTTCGCCGCCCCCACAGATCAAACAGCCCAAACAGCGCGAAGCTCAGCGCGGTCAGCAACAGCGCCGCGCCTTGGGCCGCCTCAAGGCGATAACCGGCCAGCAGGCGTTCGATGGCCAGCGGCAAAGTCGCGCGGTCGCTATCGGCAAACAGCGCGATGACCCCAAGGTCGCCCATCGACAACGCCGCGCCAAGGCCCAGCGCGAACCCAATCGGCGCGCGCAGGCGGGGCAGCAACACGATGCGCCAAAGCCGCCAACCTGTCAGGCCAAGGCTGGCCGAGAGCCGCGCGAAATCCTGCACCGCTTCGCGCAACCCCGGCACCAGCACGCGCACCGCAAAAGGCAGCGCCATGATCGCGTTGACGCAGGCCGTCACGACCAGCGCCAGCGCAACGGGGTCGGCGAAGGGATAGACGATGATGAACAGGCCAGTGCCGAGCATCAGGGGCGAGGTGGCCATGCCCAGCAAACCGACGGTTTCGGTGCCCCCGAACCGCGCGGCCAGCGCAGCAAGGGGCAGCGCCATCACGATCAGCAGCGCGGCACTGGTTAGGGCAACGCAGATGGAGCGAAACGCAGCCTCCCACACCTGCGGCGGCAGGGAGGCCAGCGCGGGCAGGCCAGCGCCGAGGATGCTGAGCATGGGGGCGAGCAAGAAGACAGAGGCCAGCGCAATCACGGGCAGGTCCCAAGGCGCTTGGTCCCAGCGCGCGCGCGGACGGCCCAGCCCGTGGCCGGGGCTGGCGTTTGGCAGGATGCGGAACAGGGCGAGGCAAGCGGTCAGGGCCAGTACAAGTTGGATCAGCGACAGAAGCGCGGCGCGGCCAAGGTCAAAGTCGAACCGGAAGGATTGGTAGATCGCGAGTTCAATCGTCGTCGCGCGCGGCCCCCCGCCAAGGATCAGGGCGATGGCGAAGCTGGTCAGGCAGAGCACAAAGATCAGCCCGAGCGCACCGGGCGCGACTTTGCGCAGCATCGGCAGTTCCAGCGTTCGGAACAGCGCCCAGCGCGTCAGGCCCAGTTGGGCGGCGAGGCGGAAATGTTCGGACGGGATGTCTTGCCAGCCTTGCAGGATCAGGCGGGTGGCGAGGGGGAGGTTGTAGAAAACATGCGCGAGGATGACCCCATGCGCGCCATATATGGTGATCGGCTCTAAACCCATGATTTGCAGGCCCGCGTTCAGCCACCCCTTGTGGCCAAAGATCGCCAGAAGCCCAAGGATCGCGACCATGGCAGGCAGCAAGAAGGGCGCTCCGAGCAGGGTAATCAACACGTGCCGCCCCGGAAAATCCCGGCGGCTTAGCGCGCGGGCGACGGGGATTGCGAAGACCACCGACAGCACCGCCGAGAGCACCGCCTGCCAGAGCGTAAAGCGAATGGCCGCCCAATCGGCGGCCACAAGCTGTCCGGTGAAGTCCGCGCGCGACAACACGCCCGCGAAGGCAGCCGCGATGAACCCGGCCACCAAAGCGGCCACGGCCCATCCCGGCCAAAGGGTTATTGGCTGAGCGCCGCGCGCCATGCTTCAATCGCGCCGGGCAGAAGCGTTGCGGCCTCATCCTCGGAATAGAACAGCACCTTTTCGGGAAGGGGCAGGTCCGCCCAGCCTTCGGGCCATTGATCCGTCGGCAGCGCCGCGGGGAAGGACCAGTTGGCGGTCGGGATCATTTGCTGAAACTCGGTGCTAAGGACATAATTCAGGAACGCATCCGCCAGTTCCGGCTGATCGGTCCCGGCAATTTTGCCAACGGTTTCGACCATGAAGTAATGTCCTTCAGGGAAGATCGCCGCCTTCTTGGTCAGGTCCTCTTCGGCGAAGATGTGATAGGCGGGCGAGGTGGTATAGCTGAGCACCATATCCGCTTCGCCATCCGTGAACAGCCCATAGCTGGTGGACCAATCGGCGGTGACGGTCAGGATTTTCGGGGCGAGTTTGGCCCAAGCCTCTTCCGCCTTGTCACCAAAGACCGACTGCACCCAAAGGACCAGCGCGATGCCGGAAATGGAAGTGCGGGGGTCTTGGATCACCAGTTTCACGTCGTCGGGCAGGGCCAGAAGTTCGTCAAAGGTGGTGGGGGGCGTGTCCATGCGTTCGGTATTATAGATGAACGCGGTGTGGCCGTAGTTGAACGGCAGGAAGGTGTCATCGGTCCAGTCGATGGGCAGGGTTAGCGCGCCCATGTCCTGTCCATGCGGCGCGAACAGCCCGGTGTCGCGGGCGCGTTTGCTGACATCCGAGGTCAGGCCGATCACGACATCGGCCTTGGTCCGCTCGCCTTCCAGCAGCAGACGGGGCAGCAGATCGCCGGTCGACCATTGCAGATCGCACGCGCAGATCGCTTCGAAGCCTTCTTCGATTTTCGGGCCGGGGCCCCATTCGGACGTGAAGTAATCGCCCGCATAGACAGTCAGGACGGGCGTATCGGCCCCTGCCATTGCAACGGATGCAACGAGCAGGCCAGCCGCGAGGAATGTGGTTTTCATCATCATCTCCATAGCTGGCGGATGGTCAGATATGGAGTGAGATCCAGACCTTCCCTCCGCCGGTGTTAACCGGTTCAGGTTCAACGGGTCCGCCTTATGGCATCTCAGCGCAGGTCTGCCCCTGCGCCCCCCGAGGTAGGGATTCGTATATGGCGCAGCCGCTCGGAAAACAAGCGGATGCGCATGAGCTGGGTGTTACAATGTTTGGATCCTACGCCCCAAGTGGCTTCCGTCAGAAGTCAAATAAGCCAAGCTCAAACATGTTGACCCACGGATGGACGTTGCCGTCATTGTGCTCAAACAGCATGTTTTCCACATCGATCAGGGTTGTGATGGATCCATCTTCTGCGGTGACGACCAGATTGCCATCAACCACCTCGGACGACGCCTGAGAGGACCGCCCGGAGAATGTGACAGTATCCCAACCTGCGCCCCCATCAATCACACGGTTGGCGCCACCGGCAGTGAAGGTATCGCCATGATGCGACCCGAACACGAACTCGATCTGGTCCGGCTGCGCGGGGCCTTCGTCGCCTTCATCGGGATTTATAACCGTCACGTCCACTGCACGCCCGCGCTGCCACCAAGGCAACAGATCATTCAGATCGAACTGATCGGGCGCGATAGTATCGAAGTCTTCGAGCGTCAGAGACCATTTGCCGTCAAATGACAGTTTGATATCGGCATCAATCTGCTCAAGCGTGATTTCACGAACCCAGCGTAGCTTACAGATATAGAGTGTGTCTTCGCCCATGGTGAAGTCACGGATCACATTGTCGCCTGTGTGGTGGGTGAAAAAGAAAAAGGTGTCGCGCCCTGCGCCACCTTCAAGCTCGTCACTTCCGGTACCGCCGTACAATCGGTCATGGCCTGTACCGCCGATCAGCAGATCGTTTCCGTCATCTCCGTAAAGCCTGTCATTGCCAGACCCGCCTCGCAATTCGTCGTCGCCGTCGCGTCCGTGAATCCTATCATGCCCGCCTTTGCCGACCAGAAATTCCGCATTCCCATCCCCAAACAGCCGGTTTGCGTGGTCGTTGCCGACAATACGCTCCATCGCAATGAACACGTTGGATTGGATGTTTTCGACATTGGTGTTGCGTTCGATGATGTCGGACAGGGTCGTGTCCCACAGGTCTTCCCGCTCTCTTTCGCTCAGCCCAATGCGGCCTTCGCTCCAGTATTTGTCGCCATCGCGCAAGCGTGTGAACTGGTCGATCATGACAAGGGAGAATGTCTGGCCCAACATGCCGCCGTCAACGGCGTCTTCGGCAAGGCCACCGACCCAGGCATCCACCAGATCAACATCGCCATAAGTCATCGCAAGGCGCGCCGCGGCAGTTGCGTCAGAGGTGATGTCGTCAAAGCTGACCACACGCTCTAACCCAAGGCTTTCGCGCATGTCGTTATAGCTGGCGACACCCAGATCGCGCCCACGCTGGATATTCAGCGCAGCAAGATCAAAGCCGCCTGCGCCGGGAGGGCCAAACAGGAAAGACCGAACGTCTTCGACCAACATTGTGTCCAGCGCCTGGGCAGTTTGCTCACCCGCGCCGCGCATCACGTCTTCGATCATATCCGCTTCAGTCAGCAAGCTCGGCCGGAAGAACGCATCGCGCAAGGCAAGATTTTCGTCGCTTCGCCCGGTTTCATCCGTCAGCTTCAGGTTCGGAGAGAGAAGCGTATGGCCAAAGCGGAACACAGCCGTTGAAAATTCGACCGAAATGCCAACATCAACCGTTTCATCAAACCCGCTATAGGCCTCAAGCGCGTCCTCACCGATCAGAATTGGCAAGAACTCATTGTAAGTGACCGCCTGAACCAAGGCTTCCACCCGCGCGCGCGCCTCTTGGAAAAGCTCATCGCTGGTCCAGTTTGGATTGGCCGCGGACAACTCCTCCACCAAGCGGTTATGTTCCCGAGTGAAAATCGTGTGCATCGACGACAGCGCCACGTTTTCGGCCGCGCGCACGTCTCCGGTCACAAGGTTCGCGCCCTCAAGCCGAAGCTGCGACTCTTCAGTCATCATCAACTTGCCGTCTTCAACGCGGATTGAGTTCACGGTTTCCGCGTCTGACCCATAGATCATAGAGGCATCGATATAGGCGGTGATTTCGTTTTGATATCCGCCGTCATGCTCATCCACACGGCTAAACCGGATTTCCGCCTGACCAGTGCCATAGGGATCAAAGAAGGGATCGCCGCGCGGGACTTCGATATTAGCTTGCAGGCTGTTTCCAGCCTCGGTCAGCGACAGGTCATGGTCCAGAAACTGGCCCCAAATCCAAAGAAAGTCGGAGGCGCCCGCAGAATTCACTGTGGTCCCGAATTGTTGCGCAACTCCATTGGAAATAGCGCGCGCTCCGGGGCGATCGCCACCGGACATTTCACCATTCTCGCCCCGGTCATCAAATGCGACACGGATAAGCTGTGCGCCTGTGGATCCGGCATGTGGCAGAAGTGGGTTTGACCCGACCCCATCAAGCGGGCGCCAGGTTAAGGTACTGATACTCATTGTCTCTTTCTCACACATTTGGCGCATCGCATTCAGTGCGCCTCTAACCTCACGGGCTATCACGTTTGTGTGAGGTCTGAAATTTCGAATTAGGCAACAATATGTTTTCATTAAGAAACAATGGCCACATTTTCTCGCCCACCGGGAGCGTTTGCCCGCATGTCGAGAATTTTCCAGTGCTCTTGGCTTTGGCGGCGTGGACGCGTATCTCGCACTGAACAGACCCGGAGCCCGGCATGAGCCTGAACACGTTTGGACATCTTTTTAGAATCACCACTTGGGGCGAAAGCCACGGGCCTGCGTTGGGCGCGACTGTGGATGGGTGTCCGCCCGGCGTGGCGATTGACGAGGCGATGATCCAGCACTGGCTGGACAAGCGCAAACCGGGGCAGAACAAATACCCCCCCCAGCGGCGCGAGCCGGATCAGGTCAAGATCCTGTCGGGTGTGTTTGAGGGGCAGACGACCGGCACGCCGGTGCAATTGATGATCGAGAACACCGATCAGCGCTCCAAGGATTACTCGGAGATTATGGAAAAGTTCCGCCCCGGTCATGCGGACATCACCTATTGGCAGAAATACGGCATCCGCGACTATCGCGGCGGCGGACGGTCCTCGGCCCGCGAGACAGCGGCGCGGGTTGCGGCGGGCGGTCTGGCGCGTGAGGCAATCAAGGCGCTGGTGCCGGGGATTGAGATCAAGGGCTACATGACCCGGATGGGCGCGCATGAGATTGACCGCGCGAATATGGATTGGGACCAGATCGAGCAGAACCCGTTCTGGACGCCTGATGCAGCGGCGGCGCAGACATGGGCGGAGTATCTGGACGGTCTGCGCAAGTCCGGCTCTTCGGTCGGGGCTGTGATCGAAGTGGTTGCGCGCGGCGTGCCTGCGGGGCTGGGCGCGCCGATTTATGGCAAGCTGGATACGGATCTGGCGGCGGCGATGATGTCGATCAACGCCGTGAAAGGTGTCGAGATTGGCGAGGGCATGTCGGCAGCAATGCTGACTGGCGAGTTGAACGCTGACGAGATTTTCATGGGGCCGGACGGGCCGGAGTATTCCTCGAACCATGCGGGCGGCATTCTGGGCGGTATCTCCACCGGGCAGGATATCGTGGTGCGGTTCGCTGTAAAGCCGACCTCGTCCATTCTGACGACGCGCAAGACGATCACGAAGGCGGGTGAAGAAGCAGAGATCATCACCAAGGGCCGTCACGACCCGTGTGTTGGCATCCGCGCGGTGCCGGTGGGCGAGGCGATGATGGCTTGTGTGATCCTAGACCACCTGCTGCTGCATCGCGGGCAGGTTGGTGAGAACCGGGGGCGGATTGGGTAGCAACGCCCAAGTCGTTGAGCCGTGCCTAGCGCCGGGCCGGGGGATGGCGCTCCTACATTAATTCAGCACGATTTATTTCAGCCAAGTTAGGACGACGAAGATTCGAAGCACCAAGATCGGCCAAAGCGCCAGCCCGCTGGGCCGGGCCGGCGCTAGGCACGGCGGCTTCGCCTTGATTCCGTGCCCGAAGGTGCATCGAAAAAGTGTTTGAATGGTCTTGAAACATTCGTGCACGGGCTTGTGCGGCATGGTGATTTGCGCGCGCGGATGTGTTGTGGCGTGATGGGCGCAGGAGGCTAGACCCATGACCCGCTATTCTGTGCACCTTTATTCTTTAACGCTCGCGATTGCGCTTGGTTGCGCCGCGCTGCCTGTGTCCAGCGACTTGCAAGCGGCGGGCACCGCCATCAGCGACGCTCACTCGGGCAAGGCGATGACGAAAGACACCTTTTGCGATCCGATCAAAGCGGCCGACAAGACGCCGGTGGCATAGGCCCCGGTATCGACGCTGATCCGGCCGTTTTCGGCAATGGCATTGTCGACGATCGTGTGGCCATGGACGACCCAGACACCATCGGCCCGGTCCTCTTCATCGAACCTTTTGTGGCCCCAGATCAACACAGCCTCGTCCTGTTCGCGGATATCTTTGCGCGGGTCGGCCCCGGCATGAACCACGGCAACATTGCCGGTCATCCAGATTGAGGGCAGCGTGTAAAGCCAATCGATAAGCTCGTTCCCCAAGGCGCCGCCGAGCGCATCGCGGGCCGCGAGCCAGTCCGCCTCGGGTGCAGTTTGCGCGACCATGGGCACACCGTAAGCGGCCAGCGTCTGCAAACCACCATAGCGAAGCCACCGGGGGCCATGCTGCAGCGGATCTTCGAGGAAATTCAGCAACATCTTTTCATGATTGCCGACAAGGCACACGACCCTCGCGGGTCCATGGTCTTGCTGCAGGCTGTGCACCTTGCGCAGCACCTCGGCGCTGTGTTCGCCACGGTCGATGTAGTCGCCAACAAACACCATGGTTTGATCCTGCGGCGAGGGCAAAAAGCCCAGCATCTGGTCCAGCAAATCCGCGCGGCCATGCAGATCGCCAATGGCCGCAAACGGCTGGTCCGGCAGAATTTCGCCGGTAAAGCTGTGCTTTTTGGACATTAGCCGTTTGAAAAACTGCATAGGCCGGAAGTAATCCATTTATTCTTGGCCGCCAAGGTTGCATTACTGCCTTTCAACGGCATCCAAAGAAGCTGCGCGCAGGCAGGCAGTGGGGCAAGGCATGGTAAAACGGATCGGCACATGGTTAAAACCGGGCTGCGTTTTCGTAGCGTGTGCCATTGCGCCTGACATAAGCTTCGCACAGTCAACGGAACAGCGCCCTTGGGTCCGCCCACCTGTCAACATGATGGGTGTGCCGGGAATGATCGACATGCCCACCGCGCACACGCTGAATGACGCGGATGCTTCGATCACGGGGGCGTATTTCAACCAGACCTCGCGGCAGACCTTTTATTTCCAGATTGGCCCGCGCCTGTCGGGTGTGTTCCGCTATTCCGGCATTCAGGACTTTTTGGGCAACGGCAACTTCTTCGACCGCAGTTTCGACATTCGCTATCTTGTGTCCGAAGAAACTCTGCGCTGGCCCGCGATTTCAGTCGGGCTTCAGGATTTCGGCGGCACCGGGATTTATGCGTCCGAGTATGTCGTCGCAACCAAGACCTTTGGCCGATTGCGTGCCACGGGGGGAATTGGCTGGGGGCGCTTTGCCTCGCGCGGCGGTTTCACCAATCCACTGGAGATTCTGAGCCAGCGTTTTGACACGCGGCCCAATGCGTTGGGCGGGCTATCGACGACAGGTCAGTTGGATACCAGCAACTGGTTTCGGGGCGAGGCCGCTTTGTTCGGCGGGGTGCAATATCAACTTAATGACCGCACCGTTCTGACGGCAGAGTATTCATCGGATGCCTATGTCGAAGAAAAAAGTCGGGTTGGGTTCAAGCAGGATATCCCGCTGAATTTTGGCGTCAGCTATCAGTTTGGCAACGGGGTGAACGCGACGGCCAATTTGCTTTATGGCAATACGCTGGCCTTTCAGTTCAACTATGTGATGAACCCCAATGGCACGCGCATTGGTGGCGGCGGCATCGACCCCGCGATTGCGCCGGTTGCGCTGCGCGCGCCCGGAGCCGCCCGTGATCTTGGCTGGACCCAGCAAGACGGCGCCTCCGCGATTTTGCAGGACAATGTGGCCAAGACTTACGCAGCCAGCGGGCTGTCACTTGAAGGGATCAAGGTCTCGGCCCGGTCCGTCGAAGTACGGTTCCGCAACAATCGCTATCAAAATTCGGCGCAGGCCCTTGGCCGCGCGGCGCGCCTTTTGACGTCACTTATGCCTGCGTCGGTTGAAACGTTTGAACTGGTTCCTGTCAGCAGCAACGGGTTGCCAGCATCCCGCGTGACGATCCGGCGCAGCGACTTGGAGGAGTTGGAACTCGCGCCGGACGGCTCATGGCAAAGCTATGCACGCGCAGAGTTTGACGATGCGCTGCCGCTGTCGGGCGATGTGCCAAACGCTTCTCAGAGTTTCCCGAGTTTCAGCTGGGGGTTGCGCCCCTATCTGGACTTGAGCCTGTTTGATCCGCAGAACCCGTTGCGCGCGGATGCCGGGCTGGCGATGTCTGCACGGTACGAGCCGACACCCGGCTTGGTATTTTCGGGACGTTTCAAGCAGCGCCTAACCGGCAATCGGGGCGATCTGCCGCCGAGCAATTCGCAGTTGGAGCCCGTGCGATCGAATGTTGGGGCCTATGCACGTGAAGGCGAGTCGGCCCTTCAGTCTTTGACGGCAGCTTACTACTTCCGCCCCGGCAGCGACCTTTATGGCCGCGTTACGGTTGGCTATCTTGAATCAATGTTTGGCGGTCTTTCCAGTGAGTTGCTGTGGAAGCCGGTGAACAGTCGCTGGGCGCTGGGGGCCGAATTGAACTACGCCCGGCAGAGGGATTTCGACCAGCAATTCGGGTTTCAGGATTATGACGTCCTGACGGGCCATGTGTCTGCCTATTTCGACCTGCGCAATGATTTCCACCTGCAACTGGATGCGGGCCGTTATCTGGCGGGTGACTGGGGCGGCACGGTGACATTGGATCGCGCCTTTGCCAATGGTGTGCGCGTGGGCGCGTTTGCAACGCTGACCGATGTTCCCTTCTCTAAGTTTGGCGAAGGCTCGTTCGACAAGGGCATCCGGATTTCGGTTCCAATGTCTATCATCACAGGACAGTCAACCAAAGGCCGGATAAGCCGGGTTATTCGCCCTGTTACCCGCGATGGCGGCGCGCGGCTCAGCGTCGAAGGGCGGCTTTACGAGCAGGTGCGCACGTTGCATCAAAACAATTTGGAAGATCAATGGGGGCGGTTCTGGAGATGATGCGCCTGCCGAAAACTCTTGCCGTATTGTGTATCGCTGCACTGGTTGCCGGGTGCGGAACGGCACGCACGGGGCTGGACAGCTTCTTGCTGAGTGGCCTCAGCGGACTGTTCCAGCGACAGCAAGACGGCCCATCCCTGCGCGAGAGGCTCACGCCAGAGGTGCTGGCCACAATCGACGGAGCCATTTTGCTGGTGGAGTTACCGCAGATCGAAGCCGAAGCGGGCGCGCAGATCATCCGCGCTGAAAACGGCACGATCATTTGGTCTACGCTCAATCAAATTCACTTCGCATTCGAACGTGGCGTGCTCGCCTCGACAAAAGGTTTGGCCGGAGACTTGATGGCCGCAGACATCAGCCAAGTGGTGCCTGCTGTACGGTCGGGACGGCGTGAAGCCGTGCGCGTCCACCGCTATCTGGATGGCAATGATCAGGTAATCACACGCGCTTTCGTCTGCACATATGCGCGTCAAACAGGGCAAGCAGCCACAACATTGACCCGAAAGTTCCGCGCCACACTGGTCACCGAGACCTGCAACAGCACGGATCTGGAGATTGAGAATCAGTACTGGATTGATGGCTCTGGAACGGTCCGGAAGTCGAAACAGTGGGTTGGGCCCTTCCCTGGTTACGTCCTGACAGAGCAAATCAAGGATTGATTTCGCCCCAATTTTGCCATTCACCGGCGTATTTCCGCCTTTTTTGTCGCCAACATCGCAGGAATTATTTGAAACCTGCGGTTAGCTGCTTTAAATATTAACAAAATTCATCAGGAGCAGATTTATGAAATCGACATCCGTTCTTTCCGCGCTGGCACTTGCAGTGTCCGTAGCAGCAGCCCCTCTGGCGGCTGAACAAATCAAACCGAAGCCGACAACGTCGACGCAAGGCGGCGCTATCGCGTTGGGCGCTCTGTCACCGGCCGCTATTGGTGTGCTCGTGGTTGTTGGCGTGGGCGCGATCGCTGCCGTAGCCGGTGGCGGTTCTTCCGACGACGACAGCACAACCAGCACGCCGTCGACAGACTAATCCCGGCTGGTTGCTGACTTGATGTGAGGCGACCGGGGACT
The DNA here is from genome assembly GCA_964590545.1 of uncultured Rhodobacterales bacterium. Classification (GTDB taxonomy): domain Bacteria; phylum Pseudomonadota; class Alphaproteobacteria; order Rhodobacterales; family Rhodobacteraceae; genus Aliishimia. The sequence continues at coordinate 14,245 of CAZPXE010000014.1, forward strand.
GACTAAGATTTGAAACCAGCGTGACTATTTAGCCACGCTGGTTTTTGTTGTGTTTCAAGTAAATTGTTGTCGTGGCAATATGGCCATCACACGTTGACTCGGAGGGGCTGTTCCATGTTGCGACCTTTGCTTATCGCCGCAGTTAGTTTTGCGCTAACGGGATGTGGGATCAGTTATCATTCGCCATCGGTGAACCCCCTGAGCGATAGCGAAAGCAAGGTGCGCGTGATTGGCATGACGTCTGAAACGGTGCTGGTTGCCAACCGCTCGAGCTACAAACCAAAGACCCTCCCGGGGATCTTTTTTCAAACTGCTGGAACGGGGGGCTCGTCAGTTGTCGGCGCAGGGGCCCTGCCGGAGGCCGTGTTTGACGAACGGCAACGCCCTGCAGCACTGGAGCTGCGGGTGCCACCGGGCGTGAACCCGGGCCCCTATCGGATCGGTATTGGCGATGTTGTCTTGTTGGCGACGCCGCGTGGCGGCTCAACGGTAGAGCAACTGACAGGCCTATTGGCGGCGCAGAACGCGCGGCAGGGCTACACCGTTCAGGATGATGGCGCGATTGCGATCCCGAATGTTGGGCGCGTTCAAGTATCGGGCCTCACGCTGGAACAGGCGGAAGACGAGTTGTTTCAACGCCTTGTTGAAAACCAGATCGATCCGACATTCAGCCTTGAGATCGCAGAGTTCAACTCGAAGCGGGTGTCCATTGGCGGCGCTGTTTCGAACCCGCGCGTCGTGCCCGTGACGCTGACGCCGGTTTATCTGAACGAAGTTTTGGCAGCAGCAGGTGGCATCACCGCCCCCGATCAGGACTTGGCATCGGTTCGCATCTATCGCGATGGCACGCTGTACCAGATCCCGGTGAGTGAGCTGTATTCCAACAGCAGCTTACAGCGCGTCCAGCTGACAGACGGTGACAGCGTATTTGTCGACACGGCCTATGAATTGGATTTGGCCGAATCCTATTTCGAACAGCAGATTGAGCTGGCACAGTTCCGTCAACAGTCCCGCTCGATCGCGCTCAACCAGCTGCGCACGGAAGTCGAGTTGCGCCGCAGTGCTTTGAACGAAGCACGGCAGAACTATCGCACACGTGTTGAGTTCGGTGATGTGGCCCGCGATTACGTCTATCTGACGGGCGAAGTCGGAAAGCAAAGCCGCTTCGCCCTGCCCTTCGGGCGGCAGGCAACGCTGGCAGACGCGCTGTACTCCAATGGCGGTCTCCCAACCGAGACGGCCGATGTCCGCGAGGTTTATGTGCTGCGGGCCTCGAACGATCCACGTGAATTTGGCGCCGTGACCGCATGGCAGTTGAACGGCAAGGATGCAGCAAACTTCCTGTTGGCGACACGGTTCCAACTGCGTCCAAACGACGTGGTATTCGTGGCAGAGCAGCCTGTCACCCGCTGGAGCCGTGTGATCCGCCAGATCACCCCGTCTCTCATCACGTCTGGTGTGGCCGCAGCGAGCAACTGACGCCACACCGACTGGCTGGCATTTTTGTGCATCTTGGCCTTGCCCATACCAAGGTATGCGGAAAATGATTCGAAGTTTTCGCGACAGTTGCCTTTTTGATCGGCAAGTTCTCGCCACTCGCTCAACGAATGAGCATAAAATTTGAACGTCACTTTGGACAAATTTGTGTCAGAATATAGAGGGTATATGGCCCCAAGCGCTAAGACCCATCGACAAACAGCGGGGGGTACGTGTTTTTATTTTTTATTTTCAATTACATGGCTGAATTTTTGCTAAGCCGCGCGTTTGAACCTTCGCCGGCGTATGTCAATCCGGTCGAAAACACCGAAAAATCAACAGTTTTTACTATCTCGACAATTTGCATGTCACTGCGTACCACCAAGCCTATAGAGTAGTGTAGGTTGAACGAGTGAATTGGCTAGGTTTGGTGCGGGACATAATCGCACTAGATGAAACTACAGCGCTACAGGACAAAGCTGTTGAAACACATGGATTTTTCTCAATCTGTCAATGTGCTGAACGATGCCCGCGCCCTGCGCGACAAGGCTGTTCAACTTGACACCCCGTCTATTTATCGACGGTTCGGCAAGCGCGGATTTGACCTCGCGCTCTGCCTGATTTTGCTGCCGGTTCTGGCACCACTGATCTTTGCCCTTTGGGTTTTGGTGCAGCGTGATGGCGGGCGTGGTTTCTATGCTCATCAGCGCATCGGTCAGGACGGAAACACGTTTAAGTGCTGGAAAATCAGGACCATGGTCACCGATTCCGCGGAACGGCTTGAGGCACATCTAAAGTCATGCCCCGAAGCTGCCGAGGAATGGGCGCGTGATCACAAACTGGCAAACGATCCGCGGATTACCCGGATTGGTGGCTTTCTGCGGAAAACGTCTTTGGATGAACTGCCGCAACTTTGGAATGTTATTCGCGGCGAGATGAGCTTTGTCGGCCCCCGCCCGATCGTCTTGGATGAGATGGAGAAGTATGGCGCGTACCAAGCGACTTATCTGGCGATGAAGCCCGGCGTTACCGGCATGTGGCAAGTGTCAGGCCGCAACGATGTGACTTATGACGAGCGCGTTCAGATGGATGTAGATTACTTCAAGTCAATCAACTTCCGGCTGGACGTGACCCTGATCCTGAAAACCGTCGCCACGGTCGTGCAGCGCACAGGCAAGTAACTGCGCCGGATCGTCGCCTTGCGTGTTTGGCATGCCTTTGGGCGGCTCTTTTCCCTACAGAAACATACCAAGACCTGAATGCGCGCTTTCTCTTCTCTTCTCAAAGTTGCGCTTTTGTCATCTCGGACATGTGTCGCCCGTTCCGCGGGTGTTTTTTGCAACGGGCCTGTCGGGATCTGTGAATGAGTTTTGATTTAGCTGGCAAGCGGGTCTGGGTCGCAGGCCACCGTGGGATGGTTGGCAGTGCTTTGCTGCGAAGGCTGACGCTTGAGCCGTGCGAGATACTGACTGTTGGCCGAGAAGAGTTGGATTTGCTTGACCAAGCCGCTGTTGGCGATTGGATGGAGCAGAGTAAACCCGATGCCATCCTTTTGGCAGCCGCGAAGGTTGGCGGGATCAAGGCGAACACTGACGCGCCCGTGGATTTCCTGTATCAGAACCTGATGATTACAGCGAATGTCATTCATGCGGCCCACGCAGCGGACGTGGCGCGTTTGGTATGTATCGGCTCATCTGCCGTCTATCCCAAGCTGGCCGAACAGCCCATGCGCGAAGACAGCTTGCTCTCTGGCCCGCTGGAGCCGAGCCATGAAGGCTATGCCATCGCGAAAATCGCCGGGATCAAGCTGTGCCAAGCCTATCGCGCGCAGCATGGTCGCGATTGGATCGCCGCGCTGCCCACGAACCTTTACGGCCCCGGTGACAATTACGACCCGCAGACCAGCCATGTGCTGCCCGCCCTCCTGCGCAAGTTCCACGAGGCGAAGCAGGCCGGCGCGTCGGAGGTGGAACTTTGGGGATCCGGCACGCCGAAGCGGGAGTTTCTGCATTGTGATGATCTCGCAGACGCTCTGGTGTTTTTGCTCAAAGAGTATTCGGGCGCGGAGCATATCAATGTCGGCTCTGGCCGCGACGTGACAATCCGGGAACTGGCGCAAACCATTGCGGATGTTGTCGGATACGAGGCCGATCTGACCTTCGACGCCACCAAACCTGACGGGCCGCCGCGAAAACTGATGGATAGCGCCCGCCTGCACGCGCTGGGTTGGAACAATGCGCGGCCCTTGCGCGAGGGCATCACGCAAACCTACGCGCATTGGCTGACGGAGGCCGGGCGATGAGCAGCGGCGGGCCCAAAGTCGACGCCATCGTCGTCGTGCCGCCCCCGGCGGAGGGGCAAACGCTGGTGACACAGCGGATTTGCACCGCCTTCGCCGCTAGCCCCCTGCCCTTCAAACTGCGCGCGGTGCGCAATGCTGCGGGTCTGAAAGGGTTGGTCTGGCGCGGGTTGAAACATGTGTTGCTGATCTGGCACCTGCTGCTCGGCGCGCTGACCTCGCTGGGGCAGCGGCGGGCGTATTTCGTTCCGGACTCCAATGTCGGGCTTTGGCTGAACCTGATCGAAGCGCCTTTGCTGCGGCTCGGCTATCGCGATGTCTGGCTGCATCACCACGTCTTCCGCTATGTGCGCACCGAAGATTGGCGGATGCAGACGATCCTGAAAATCCTTGGCCCGCGCACACATCATGTGGTGTTGGGCGAGGCAATGGCTGATGGGCTGCGCGCCCATTATGGCGCTGAGCATTTCCACGTGCTCGGCAACGCGGCTTTTGTCGAGGATGTGCCAGAGGCGCGGCGGCGTATGTCATTGCGAACAGTCGGTTTTCTCAGCAACATCACGCCTGAAAAGGGAATCGGGCTGTTCATGGAAACGATGCGGCAAGTTCAGGCGGATCATAGCGGGATCGCGTGCGTGATCGCCGGGCCGATTGCCGACCCGGATCTGCGCAAGATGGTGGAAGCCTTCTGCGCCGAAGCGCCCGATCAGCGCACATGGGCTGGCCCGGTCTATGCCGACGAGAAGAAAGCGTTCTTTGACGGGATTGACCTGCTTCTCTTCCCCTCTCAATACGCGAACGAAGCTCTGCCCGTCACGATATGTGAGGCTTTGGCAGCCGGTGTCCCGGTTTTGGCGACGGACCGCGGCTGCGTGCCGGATCAACTGGCCGGGACGGGCTGGGTATACACCGAAGAGACGTATCTTGATGCCGCCTCAGACCAAATCGCCGTCTGGTCTGTCGACCAAATCAGCTTTGCGCGCGCGTCGGACGCGGCGGCGGCTCGGTACCAAACCCAACGTGACACCGATGCACAATCACTGGTACGCCTGACCGAAAGGATGCAGGCCCCATGATGCAGCAAGTGGATACGTTCTGGCTGTCGAAGAACCCGTTGATGCGGGCAATTCGGCGGCAGATTTCGATTTACCCGTCGATTTATATTCCCCTGCGCCGGATGCGGATGTCCGAAACGGTGGTGCATGGTGGCACGGATTTGCTGATCGAGGGTTTCCCCCGCAGCGGTAACACGTGGACCGAAGCGCTGTTGCGTGAGGCGAGCGGTGACCGGCTGGACCTTGCACACCATGCCCATGCGGCGGCCCACGTGAAGCGCGCATTGGCGCTTGGCGTGCCGTCGATGATCCTGTTCCGCGACCCGGATGATGCGGTAACGTCTTTGCTGGCGTTAAACGAAAACCAACTTGATGCACGCGGGGCGTTTCTGGAATACGAGCGGTTCTATAAAACCGTACTGCCCCTGCGCGGAAGACCGATGGTGCGGTTCTACAGCCTTGAGGACGTGACCACGCGCCCCACAGATGTGGTCAAAGATGTCGCCGAGCATTTCGACATGGACCTGAGCCCGGATGAGCTTGACAGCGCGCCCGGACAAGCGCGGGTGTTTGCCCGGATGGACGAAAAGGCGCTGCGCCTGAAACGTCGCCGAACGGAGCATTCCAAAAGCCGACCGATCACCTTTGACATGGTCGAAACGGAGCAGCGCGGCGAAGCGCGGGCAAGCCTGCAGGAGGGGAAATCCGCGCAGGCGCGCGCGCGGGCCTATGCGGTCTATGCGCAGTTACGATCTGACCTGCCAGCAAACGAAGGCGCCGCCGGGGATGAGTAGGCTGCGCCGCCTCTTCCGCTCGGACACGGGTAGGGCGATGGTACCCTCCTTCGCCTACGCCTTTCTGGCGCGGTTGATGCAGCTTGCGATGGCGGTGTTGGCGGCGCGGATTCTTGCGCCCGAGGGGTACGGAATTTTCACCTTCGCGGTCGGTGTCGGCTTGCTGGGCGGGCGGATTGGAGCGCTTGGCTGGCCGATGCTGATGAACCGCTTCATCCCACGCTACAGCTTTGATGGGCAATGGGGTCTGCTGCGCGGCTTTATCCGCGCCGCGCATTGGGTGATTGTGCTGTCGGGGCTGTCGGCCTCGGTGCTGTGCATCGGCGTAGCCCTGTGGCTGGGGCCGGAAAGCCATTTGTATCTGGGGATGATCCTTGGGGGCATTTTACTGCCGATCATGTCCTTCCGGGCGGTGTACCGGAACATCCTTGCGGCGTTGAAACTGCCGCAGAACGGCATCCTGATTGACGAATTGCTGCCCGCGACGATGATGACCGCCGCGTTGCTGGTCCTGCTGAACCAATCCATCACGCCGCAAACGGCGGTCCTGTTCTACATCGCCGCCAGCCTCGCCGCCGTTGGGTTCGGCGCGGTGTGGATTAGGCGCAAACTGCCGCAGGAATTGGCCGCCGAGCCGCCGCAATACCTGATCGGGACATGGATGCGCACGGCGCTGCCCGCGTTGGTCGGAACGTCATCAAAACTGCTGATGAACAAGACTGATGTGCTGATGCTGGCCCCGCTCGCCTCAATGTCGGCCGTTGGCCTTTATGGCGCGGCGCTGCGGGTGACGGCGGTGCAGACGGCCCCTGTTGCCGTATTGTCTACGGTGCTGACTGCCCGGATCAGCGAAGCCTTTGCCGCCGGGCGGGATGCTCAGGGCAAGCGGCTTTTCTATGCTGGGATTGGATTTGCCGCGATCTATGCGGGTACGTTTGCCTTGCTGGTGATCTTTTTCTCGGAACGGGTCATCACCTACCTTTTCGGTGACGCCTATGCCGATGGCGCGCTGGTGCTGTCGATCCTTGCTGTGGCGCAGGTCGGCGCGGCGATCAACACCCCGGCAAGTGCCTTCATGCTGATGACCGGGCGCGAGGGGGCGTTTGGCAAAGTCACCTTCGTGGCGCTGATCGTCAATATCGGGCTGAACCTGTGGCTGATTCCCACCATGGGCGCAGCGGGTGCGGCGCTGGCAACCGGCACATCGATTTGGCTGCTGACCGCGTTCCAACTGTGGTCCTGCCTTGGCATCATCCGCAGCGGCGCATTCAAGGACAAACCAACGACATGACCGGACCCCTGATCCATATCGGGTTTCACAAGACCGCCACGACCTTGCTGCAACGCAAGCTGTTCCTTGATGAAGGGCTGGGTTTTCACGTCCCCTCCGAAGGGCGCGTGGGCATTCATGCGGCCTTCATAAC
>CAZPXE010000015.1:0-2238 GCA_964590545.1 uncultured Rhodobacterales bacterium
GCCTTTTGCGGAGCGCGCCGGGGGCTGTCTGCCCCCGGACCCCCGAGGATATTTTCGGCTTAAAGAAAGGTTAGACGAGCGATTTAGCCGCGCGATCAAGGCGCAGCACGGCTTCAGCAATATCTTCGTCGGTAATGTTCAGAGCCGGGAGCAGGCGGATCACATTGTCGGCGGCGGGAACAGTGATAACCTCATGCGCGTAGCCAGCGGCGACCACATCGCCTGCGGGTTTCACGCATTTGATTCCCAGCATGAGGCCAGAGCCGCGTACCAACTCGAACACATCGGGGTTGTCGGCGATCAGCCCTTCGAGTTTCTGGCGCAGCAGGCCGGATTTGCGGTTCACGTCGGCGAGAAAGTCTGGGTCCGCGACCGCATCCATCACCGCATTGCCCACCGCGCAGCCCAGCGGGTTGCCACCATAGGTGGAGCCATGAGTGCCAGCCGTCATACCGGACGCGGCGTTTTGCGTGGCCAGCACGCAGCCCAGCGGGAAGCCGCCGCCGATGCCTTTGGCGACCATCATAATATCCGGTTCAATCCCGGCCCATTCATGGGCGAACAGTTTGCCGGTCCGGCCCACGCCGCATTGCACCTCGTCAAGGATCAGCAGCGTACCCGTCTCGTCGCACAGATCGCGCAGCCCTTTGAGGCATTGGTCGGGCAGCGGGATAATGCCGCCTTCGCCTTGGACCGGTTCGATCAGGATCGCGGCGGTTTGATCGCTCACAGCCGCCCTGATCGCGTCATGGTCAGCCCAGTCCAGATGGGTGAAGCCGGGCAGCAGCGGGCCGAAGCCTTTGGTCATCTTCTCGGACCCCGCCGCGGCGATACCTGCAGAGGAGCGGCCGTGGAAAGAGCCGGTGAAGGCAATGATCTCAGCCCGCTCGGGCTGGCCTTTTTCGTACCAGTATTTGCGGGCCATTTTCACCGCCAACTCGCAGCTCTCCGTGCCGGAATTGGTGAAGAACACTGTGTCGGCGAAGGTCGCAGCGACCAATTTGTCGGCCAGAGCCTGTTGCTGCGGGATTTGATACAGGTTCGACGTGTGCCACAACTGGCCCGCCTGTGCGGTCAGCGCCTCGGTCAGCGCGGGGTGGGCATGGCCAAGCACATTCACCGCAATCCCGGCGCCAAGGTCGAGAAAGCGTCGCCCATCCGCTTCCACCAGCCAGGAGCCAGCGCCGCTGACGAATTCAAGCGGGGCCCGGGAATAGGTGGGAAGGACGGAAGGTATCATAGGTCTGGTCCAGTTTTCTAAGGTGGGTTTGGTGGTGAACAGCCCGGAAGCTGCACTCTTGCAGCGGGGAAGCGGGCGGTCAATGGGAAGGTCTTGTGCGCGTTGCGCGCAAAGCTGTTCGCGGCCTGAAGGTCAGTCGCCGCGTCGTAGAGCTTATCGTCGGAGGATATGTGCCAGAACGATCATGAGAGCGATTTACGGACAGAGCGGCTGTTTGGCAAGCCGGAAAATGGTCTGGTTGTATGGGGCCAGCTTGGTGCCCAAAAAGCCCGCGCGCCTGTGCCGCGCGGGAATGATTCGATGGGTGCTTGAACCTGCCTGTCAGCACGATAATATAGGCGACTAGTGGAAAAGGGCGGTCTGAAGACATTCGGGCCGCTTTTTGCCTGCCCCACACCTCGCCTTTCCAAAGGCCTGTACAAGGAAACCGCATGTCCTGGACCGATGACCGCGTTGAAAAGCTGAAGAAAATGTGGGGCGAGGGGCAATCCGCCAGCCAGATTGCTAAAGAATTGGGCGGCGTGACCCGGAACGCCGTGATTGGCAAGGTCCACCGTTTGGGCCTGTCCAACCGCAATGGCGGCGGCGGCACGTCGAAGGCAGAGGCCAAGCCGAAAGCCGCGCCCAAGGCCGAAACCAAGTCCAAGGCAGCGCCCAAGCCCAAGCCCGCTCCGGCAGCAGAGGCCGCGCCCGCAACCGAAAACGTCCCTGTCCCGCGCCAGGCCCCGGCGCGCAAGGCGATCATTCCGGCAGGTCAGCCCCTGCCCCCGCAGCCATCCGCCAATGAGATCAGTCCCGAAGCGCTCGCCAAGGTGAGCGAAATCGAGAAGAAGGCAAAGCGTCTGACGCTGATGGAACTGACCGAGCGGACCTGCAAATGGCCCGTGGGCGATCCGGCGACGGATGATTTCTGGTTCTGCGGGCTGCCGGTGCAACAGGGCAAACCCTATTGCGAAGCGCATGTGGGCGTGGCGTTCCAGCCGATGTCATCACGCCGC
>CAZPXE010000015.1:2248-5253 GCA_964590545.1 uncultured Rhodobacterales bacterium
CCTGCGGCCTCCCCCGAAGTATTTTTGACCCAAAGAAGCGGGGACGTTGCCTTTGGTAGGGCTGCTGTTGCGCTTTGAAACAATCGCTCCCAACCCTGTCACTTGCCCTTTGGGCACCAAAGTGCCACTTCGGCAGACATGACCCAAGATACGATCCGCACCGCCGATGCCCTTGCCCGCCGTCTTTATTCAGCGGGGTGCCGCCATGCCTTCGGAATGCCCGGGGGCGAGGTGTTGACGCTGGTGGATGCGTTGGAAGCGGCCGGGATCACTTTTATTCTCACCAAACATGAGAACGCAGCGGCTTTCATGGCCGAAGGCGTCTGGCACCGCACCGGCGCGCCGGGGATTTTGGTGGCGACCGTGGGGCCGGGCGCGCTGAACGGGGTGAACGCGATTGCGAACGCGCATCAGGACCGGGTGCCGCTGATTGTGCTGGCGGGCTGTGTCGATGCGGATGAGGCGCAGACCTATACCCATCAGGTGCTGGATCAGAGCGCCGTTTTCGCGCCGATCACCAAGGCAAGCCTGACATTGAACTCCGGCGCCGCGCATGTGATTGCCGACAAGGCCATCGGGATCGCGACCGAAGGGCGTATGGGTCCGGTGCATATCGATGTTCCTATTTCGGTGGCCGTCGCGCAAGTGCCATCCGAGGCCCCTGCGCCGCGTGCGGATGCTGTGCCCGCGGCGATGGCGGGGGATGCTTTGGTCGCGGCGCGGAACGCGTTGGCGCGCGCCCGAAAACCGCTGGTGATCGCGGGTGTGGATGCGATGAATGAAGGGGCGGAGGGCGCGATTGCCGCGTTTTGCGAGCGATTCAATGTCCCTCTGATCACGACATACAAGGCCAAAGGCACGCTGCCCGAGGGCCACGCGCTGGCGCTTGGCGGCGCTGGCCTGTCGCCGCTGGCTGATACGCATTTGATGCCTGTTGTGCAGGCGGCGGACCTGATCATCTGTGCTGGCTACGACCCGATTGAGATGCGCACCGGGTGGCGTGACCCGTGGGACCCGCGCGTGCAGACCGTGATCGACATCATGCCCGAGCCGAACCATCACTATATGCACCAAGCCACTGTGAATGTGATTGCCCATGTCGCCCCGACACTGGCGGCGATGGCGGACGGCGTTGAGCCGCGCGATACTTGGGAGGGCGGCGAGACTGCGGCCTGCAAGGCAGCGCTGGCAGAGGCTTTCCCGGCGGATACGGATTGGGGGCCGAACGCGATTGTGGCGGAGTGCCGCGCCGTGTTGCCGCGCGACGCGATTGCCACAGTGGATAGCGGCGCGCACCGGATCCTGTTTTCCCAGCAATGGCAGACGTTTGAGCCGCGCGGGGTGCTGCAATCCTCGGCGCTCTGTACGATGGGTTGCGCGGTGCCGCTGGCGATGGGGGCCAAGATCGCGGAACCGGACCGGGTGGTCATGAGCGTGTCGGGCGATGCTGGGTTCTTGATGGTCGCCGGGGAATTGGCTACGGCGGCGGAGTTGGGGTTAAAGGTCATCTTTCTCGTCTTCGTCGATCAATCGCTGGCTTTGATCGAGAAAAAGCAACGCTCGCGGCAGTTGAAAAACACCGCCGTCGACTTCGCGCTGCATAACTATGCGGCGATGGGCGAGGCATTTGGCGGCGCAGGTGTGGATGTCACAAACCGTTCCGAATTGCGCGCAGCGCTTGAGCAGGCCATGCAGGCTGACACCTTTACCGTGATCGCCGCGCATATCGCGCGCGGCGCTTATGACGGTCGGATTTAAGGGAGGACGGCATGAGCACCGGTGCACTTGATGGAGTCGTCGTTCTGGACCTGAGCCGGATTTTGGCTGGGCCGACCGCGACGCAATTGTTGGGCGATTTCGGCGCGACGGTTATCAAAGTTGAGAACCCCAAAACCGGCGGCGATGACACACGCGGGTGGGGGCCGAATTATGCGATGGGCAGCGATGGCCAGCGCACTGACCTGTCCGCCTATTTCATGGCCGCGAACCGCAACAAGCAGTCGATCAGCGTGGATATCTCCACCCCGGACGGGCAAGACATCATCGCGCAGCTGGCCGCGCGGGCCGATATCGTGATTGAGAATTACAAACCTGGCGGTTTGGTCAAATACGGGCTGGATCATGCGACGCTGATGGGTCGGCATCCCGGGTTGGTCTATTGCTCGATCTCCGGCTATGGGCAGACCGGGCCGAACCGCAGCCAGCCGGGCTATGATCTGATGGCGCAAGGCTATGGCGGGATCATGTCGCTGACGGGCGATCCCGAGGGTGCGCCGATGAAGGTCGGTGTTGGGATCGCGGATGTGATGTGCGGGATGTATGCGTGCATCGGTATCCTCGCAGCGCTGCGACACCGGGATCAGACGGGCGAAGGGCAGCATATCGATCTGGCGCTGGTAGACGCGCAAATGGCGTGGCTGATCAATGAGGGGACGAACTTCCTCACCTCCGGCAAGGACCCCGAGCGGCGCGGCAATGCGCATCCGAATATCGTACCCTATGATGCCTTTGAATGTGCCGATGGGTATTTCCTGCTGGCGGTCGGCAATGACGCGCAATTTGCGCGGATGTGCGATGCGTTCGGGTTGGATTTGGCGGGCGATGCGCGGTTTACGACCAACCTTGCGCGGATTGAGAACCGCGACGCGCTGACGCCTGTACTGTCGCAAACCTTCCGCGCGCATACCAAGGCCGAGGTGCTGGAACGGTTGCATGGCGTTCTGGTCCCCGCCGGGCCAATCCACACGGTGCGCGAGGCGCTGACCTCGGATCAGGCGGAGGCGCGCGGCACGGTGCAGCAGGTGGCGGCGGATGTGGAGGGGGGCACAGTGCAGGTGCTGGCCAATCCGCTGAAACTGTCGAAAACGCCAGTGACCTATCGCAAAGCGCCGCCTCGCTTTGGGGAGGATACGGAGGCGGTTTTGGAGATGCTGCGCAAGGATGCGGCGGAGTAGGCTTAGGGAAGTTTTCCGCCGTATGATAAGCCGTGCCACAGCCAGACTGCG
>CAZPXE010000015.1:5353-8409 GCA_964590545.1 uncultured Rhodobacterales bacterium
TGATTGCGCGGCAGGTTCTATGCGGCGTTGCCGAACATTCCATCACCCGCGCGCAGGGCGCGTTAACCACTCAAACCTCGGACTGAGTAGCGATCACAGAACAAGAACGTGGCCATGCGCCGCGAAAAAGATCACAACCACCCCGCGCCGGGTCACGAACCCGTGTGATTTGACTTCATCCCATAGGGAAGGGCGAACCGGGCCGTTAGGTTGATGCCAAGTAAGTGACCCATTCCGAAAGGCGTATCTGATGAAGTATGATATATGTGACGGCCTTGTGTCGCTGGTAAAGCCCGAGGCGTTGAAGGCATGGAATGGGATGATCCACGCATTTCTCGCCCATGGCACCGAAACACCTACCCATTTGGGCGCGGTGCTGAAGGCCGAGCCGGATTTTGCCATGGGTTACGCAGCCAAGGGGCTGTTTTCCATGATGATGGGCCGCAAGGAACTGATCGCCGTCGCCCGAGAGGCCCATGAAACTGCCCTTAAGGCCCATGCAGGCAGTCTGCGCGAGCAACAATGGGTGGTTGCGCTCGCGGCTTGGCTGGATGGCCGTCCGACAGGGGCGATTGAAGCGATGGAGACGGTTCTGCGCGACAATCCGCGCGACACGCTCTCGGCCAAGGTCAGCCATGCGATCCGCTTTATTCTGGGCGACGGTGTGGGTATGCGCGCCTCGATCGAACGGGTGCTGCCCGCCCATGACGCCGCCCATCCGCTGCGTGGGTACCTGCTGGGCTGCCATGCGTTTACGCTGGAGGAAACCGGAGAGTACAAGGCCGCAGAAGCCGCTGGCCTCGAAGGTCTGCAACGCGCACCTGATGATGCGTGGGGGCTGCATGCGGTGGCCCATGTCTATGATATGACAGCCGCGCCGGATCAAGGAATCGCGCTGATCGAAAACAACACATCCGCCTGGGATCATTGCAACAATTTCCGCTACCACGTCTGGTGGCACAAGGCACTGCTGCATCTTGACCGGGGCGAGCAGGACGTGGCGCTGGCCCTCTATGACCAGAAAATCCGCGAAGAGAAGACCGACGATTACCGCGACATCGCGAACGCCACCTCGCTGCTGATGCGGCTGGAGCTTGAGGGCAAGAATGTCGGGGGCCGCTGGGAAGAGTTGGCCGATTTCAGCGAGAACCGGAAATGCGATGGCAGCCTCGTCTTTGCAGATTTGCACTACATGCTGGCGCTTGGCTCGGCAGGGCGCTGGGATTCGGCGGCGGATATGGCAATCCGGTTCACCACCGATGCGAAGAAACCGGGCGACATGCACGAACGTTACGCCGATCCCGGTGTGACCGCGCTGGCCGGCCTCCACAGCTTTGCCGAAGCCCGCTGGGATACGGCCTTTCTGAACATGGCCGCCGCCCGGCCCAAGATGCAAAGCATCGGTGGCAGTCACGCCCAGCGCGATGTATTCGAGCGGATGTGCATCGATGCGGGTATCCGTGCGGGGTATCATGACGAAACCGCCGCAATCCTTGCCGAGCGCCAAGCGCAGCGCGGCGGGCATGAGGACCGTTTTGCCGCGACCCGCTTCGCCACGCTGGCCGAGCAACAGCGAATTCCGGCGCAATAATGCAACTTGCCCGCGTGACATTTACCATTGCCGAACTTAATCGACGACTATGACCTTTGCTGATCCCTCTCAGGTGGCCGCACCAGCCGCCGCCGCCGACAAAGCCTCCGACGCAGCTCCGGCCAAGGCTCCCGCCGCCCCGCGCGTGCGCGATTTGCGGCTGGATTTCTTTCGCGGCATTGCGATGTTTATCATCCTGTTCGCCCACACACCCGGCAACTTCCTGACAAGCTGGATTCCAGCACGCTGGGGTTTTTCGGATGCGACAGAGATGTTCGTGTTTTGCTCTGGCATGGCCTCCGCCATCGCCTTTGGCGCGACCTTTGACCGGGCCGGTATGCTGCTCGGCTCGGCGCGCGTCGTCTATCGCATATGGCAGGTTTATTGGGCGCATGTGGGGCTGTTCTTTGCCACCGCCGCGCTGCTGGTGTTCCTGACTGATCTGGAGATAACGAGCCGCAACTATTGGGGGCAGATGAACCTGTGGATGCTGTTTGTTGAGCACCGCGAAGGGCTGTGGGAGAACGCCAATATCCTGTTTTCTTTCATGACCTTGCAGTGGGTACCGAACCTTTTCGACATCCTGCCGATGTATATGGTGATCCTTGCGATGATGCCTGCGATGGTCCTGCTCGCGCGGGTGCATTTCGGGGCCGTCGCAGCGCTGTCGGTGTTCCTGTGGTTCATGGGGCAACGGGCTTGGACCGAGGCGCTGGGCCTGCCCTATTTCAACTTCACCGCCGAGCCGTGGGTGGGCAGTGACGATTGGCAGCGGCGCTGGTTCCTGAACCCGTTCGGCTGGCAGTTGGTCTTTTTCACAGGCTTCGCCTACATGCGCGGCTGGTTGCCCAAACCGCCCGTCACGGCGCAACTTGTCGGCATCGCGGCGTTTATCGTGTTGGCCAACATCCCGCTCAGCAATATCGGCGTGCGCGAGTTTGGTTTTGACTGGGCGCGCGAGTGGCGCATTGAGAACCGGCAGTGGATTTCCAAGACCGATTTCGGCATCCTGCGCTACGTCCAATTCCTCGCGCTGGCCTATCTGGCATGGGTGATCGCGGGCGATAAGGGCGACCGCATCCGGGCGGGCGCGAGCCTGCTGGGCCGCATCTGGGCGCCGTTTCTGGCGATATTCCTGAAGGTCGGGCAGCAATCGCTGGCAGTGTTCGTCATGTCGATCTTCGTCGCCCGCTTTAATGGGTTCGCGATGGACATTCTGGGGCGCGAGACCGGGACAGCGCTGGCCGTGAACCTCTTTGGTTGCGCGGTTCTGGTCGCCACGGCCTACGGTGCGAGCTTCTTCAAATCGCAACCATGGCGGGGGGCGCGCTGATGCTGCGGCGCGAGTTTCTGGCCTCGATCGCTGCGCTGGCGGCGTCCCCGGCGCTGGGGCAAGCCTCCGAAGAGCCGGGCCTGCAATTGGGCGATCCGATCCGAGATCCGCGTCGCCTTCTCCTGCTGGTAG
>CAZPXE010000015.1:8419-20868 GCA_964590545.1 uncultured Rhodobacterales bacterium
CTGAGCGAACGAGCCCGCCTGATGGCGGGCAAACCTTACGAATTGCGCCCGCAAATCCCGCAGGATTGGCGCGATCTGAACTACGACCAATACCGCAAAATTTGGTTCGACAGTCGCAATGCATTGTGGGAGGGCACCGGCCTGCCTCAACGGGTGGATGTATTCCCGCCGGGCCTCTACTTCCCGCGCCCAGTTGAGATCTATGCCGTCCAACGCGGGCAAGCTCGCCCCTTCAAATTCGACTTAAATGTCTTCGACAGCACCGACAAATTCCCCGACGTGACCATTGACGACACGCTTGGTTATTCCGGTCTGCGGCTGCGGGCAGAGTTGGAAACGCCCGGCATTTACTCAGAATACGCCGTGTTCCAAGGCGCAAGCTACTTCCGGGGCATCGGCACCGGGCTGAATTACGGGCTGTCCGCGCGCGGGCTGGCGTTGAAGACCGCTGACCCCGAGGGCGAGGAATTCCCGGAGTTCATAGGTTTCTGGATCGAGACGCCGGAAAAGGGCGCACCGGATGTGGTCCTGCACGCGCTGCTTGACAGCCCCTCTTGCACCGGGGCCTACAGTTTCGTTATCCGCCACGGTGAAGTGCTGAGCATGGACGTGACTGCCACGCTGTTTGCGCGCGAGACGTTGCGCCATGTGGGCATAGCGCCGCTGACCTCCATGTTCCTCTATGACGACACGGCGCGTGACAGGTTCTCGGACTTCCGCCCCGCCGTGCATGACAGTGACGGCCTGCTGATCCACAATGGCGCGGGCGAAGTGATCTGGCGCCCCTTGGCGAACCCCAAGACGCTGCAACTTTCGGCATTTGGCGATAACGGTCCGCGCGGGTTCGGGCTGATGCAACGAGAACGCAAGTTTTCGGATTTCAACGATCTCGAAGCGCATTACCACAATCGCCCCGGCCTTTGGGTCACGCCGGGCGAGGATTGGGGGCGCGGCTCGGTGGCGCTTGTGGAAATCCCGGCGGATAAAGAGATTTACGACAATATCGTCGCCTATTGGCGTCCCTCTGCACCCATCGTGCCGGGGCAACGGTACGATATGAGCTACCGCCTCGACTGGGGCGCAGACCCCGCGCCCAAGGCCGACATGCCCCTGCGCGTGCTGAACACCGCTATGGGTGAGAACGCCTTCGGCCCCGGCCATCTTATCGTCATTGATTTCGAAGCCAGCCCCCGCGTGCCGGAGGATCTGTCCAAGCTCGTGCGGTTGATCCGCTCCTCTGCTGGTGAGGTCAGCGAAGGCGTGCTGCAACGCAACCCGGAGACGGGCGGGCCGCGTTTGGCGTTTCGCTTTGAGCCGATGGACGCCAGCTACGCCGAGTTCCGCGTGCAATTGCGGGCGGAGGATGGCGGGCCGCTGTCGGAAGTCTGGCTTTATCGGTGGACGCCTGCATGACGGACATCATGCCCCCCCGCAACGGGTTGCCCATGCACCCGCAATCGCTCTCGGCCCTGCCCGAGCAGGACGCGTTGCACATGGCCGACGCACCGCGCGGGGCAAGCCTGTGGCGGTGGGCGGTGTTCCTGCCTGCGCTGACCGGGACAGGTGCGCTACTGGGCGGGCTGTTTTCGTGGCTGAATATGGGCGGAATGACGTGGTTGGAATGGGTTCTGCTGGCGCTGATTGGCCTCAGTTTCGTTTGGGTGGCCTTGGCCGTCTCAACCGTGCTGATCGGCCTTGCCGGGCTGGCGCGTCGCCGCGCCCGGCCTGCCCCACCCACTTGGGCGATGGATGTGGCGCTGCTGGTGCCGATCTACAACGAAGTGCCACAGGACGTGTTCGGCAATGCCTCTGCTATGCTGGAAGACCTGGCGCGGCGCGGCAGCGCGCATCGCTTCACGCTGTTTGTTCTGTCGGACACGCGAGATGACGCGATCGCCGAGCAAGAGTTGAGGGCTTTCGAGGTTCTGAGGCGTGACGCTCCAATGGGCATTGACGTGTTCTACCGCCGCCGTGCCCAGAATACCGACAAGAAGGTCGGCAATCTGGTCGACTGGATCACCGGCTGGGGCGCGAAGTTCGAGGCGATGCTGGTGCTCGACGCCGACAGCCTGATGGCAGGCCGCACCATCGTCGCGCTGGCCAACACGCTCGCCGCAGACCCCAATGCCGGGCTGGTACAATCCTTCCCCACGCTGATACGGGCGGAAACGGTCTTTGCCCGCATCCAGCAATTCTCCAACATTGCCTATGGCTGGTTGCTGGCCGAGGGGCTGGCGCTGTGGTCACAAACCGAAGGCAATTACTGGGGCCATAACGCAATCATCCGCACCAGCGCCTTTGCCGCCGCAGCCGGGTTGCCGCATTTGCCCAAAGGGCGGCTGATCCTCAGCCATGACTTCGTCGAAGCGGGCCTGCTGCGCCGCGCGGGCTGGCGGGTGCGGTTTGAGCCGCATCTTACAGGCAGTTTCGAGGAAACCCCCGGCACGCTGATCGATTATGTGCTGCGCGACCGCCGCTGGTGCCGGGGCAATATGCAACACCTCCGATTGCTGCGGATGCCGGGGCTGCATTTGGTCTCGCGCTTTCATCTGTTTGCAGGGGCGGCGGCGTATCTGCTCAGCCCCGTGTGGTTCGCGCTGCTGCTGGCTTGGGCGCTGCTGGGCAAGAACGAAACTCAGAACGTCATCACCTACTTCAATGAAGACAGCCCGCTCTACCCCGACTGGCCGCAGATGACGCAAATGAATGATCTGCTGTTTCTGGCGATCATGTACGCCGTTCTGCTGACCCCCAAGCTGGTCGGCGCCGCCATCATCGGGCTGCACCCCAAAGCGCACCGCATCTTCGGCGGGCGCGCACGTTTCGCGCTGGCGGTGCTGGGCGAGGTGGTGCTGAGCATCCTCTACGCGCCGATCCTGATGATCCAGCAATGCCGCGCCGTTCTGCGCGCGCTGATCACGACGCATGAGCCGTGGTCGCCACAAGCGCGCTCTGTGCAGGGCTACTCTTTCAGCACCCTGACGCGGTTTCACTGGCTCGAGACCACCCTCGGCGCGGCGCTGCTGATCGGGCTGATGGCCGGGTTGGTCTCGCCTTGGCTTATCCCGATCATCACGTCGCTTGTGCTGGCAATCCCGCTCTCGGCGCTGTCGGGCTTTAACCTCGCACACCGCGCCCCTGCCCCGCTGCGCCTCGATAGCCCCAACACCCTGCGCGAGCCCGCCATCGTTACCCGCGCGCGGCTCGAAAGGGGACGAATGAAGGCACTGCTTGACGGCTCTGTGGAAACACCGGCCGAATAGCAACTCCTAGTTTAAATACCCGGCCTTATGCACTAGTGCTGAGAGGTATTAAATGTCCGCTGTGCTGCCTGCCAAGCGTGAGGACGTAGCGGGCAACGAGATGATGCGGTTGCTCTTTCCGGAAACGCTCGACGACGGCACAAAGACGATCCAAGAAGTGGTTGCCTCTGCTGCGAAGAGACGTCCAGAGATAAGCCATCAGGTCACAGGTAGGCTGGTTATCGCCTTGAAAGTCCGCCGAGCAGACCTGGAATGATAAGCGCGAAAGGCGGGCTATCAGACAACAGCGCGGATCGTCTATTTGCAAATACAAGAAAGGGAGAGCTCTCGCTCTCCCTTTAGATTTTTATATCGCTTCGAGAAAACGTTGTATCGCAAATACCTTGCCGCGCTTCGCGCTCTTAGGGACATTTGCGATACGTGTGTCTCAACCAATTCTCGAAACGCTTTGGTTCTCGGGTTCGACTTAGAGCAGGAAATCATCCGCGTCGAACTGATGAAGCCAAGCCCGTTTGACCACCAATTGATCGCCATCGCCAAAGTCGAAGACGGTATTGCGCCCGCTTTGCGACGCCGTGGCCATCAGATCGTCGAAATCATCAATCCCATCGACGTTGATTTCGATCTTGTCGCCCGGACGGTGCCACCACCACGATGATCGACCGAAATCGAAGTCTTTGATGGTCGTGTGATCATCGCCCTCGTTAAAGACGAAGACATCGAGTCCAGAGCCACCCCACAGCTTGTCATTGCCGGAGCCGCCTTCAAGCCGGTCATTGCCGGACCGTCCGCTCAGGCAATCATCGCCTGCGCCGCCGATCAAGGTGTCCGAGCCGCCGCCGCCATCAAGGTAGTCGTTGCCGTCATTGCCTTCGAGCAGGTCATTGCCCCAGCGGCCGAACAGCTTGTCACGGCCATCCCCCCCGGCAAGCGCGTCAGACTTGAAGCCGCCGAAGATATAGTCATTGCCGCCAGCACCGAAAATCTGGTTCGAGCTGAAGAACTTGCCAAAGAGGAAATCGCGGCCCTCGGTCCCTTGGCGGTAGTCCGCATAGGGATCTTCAGGTTCTGGGTCCGTGACCTCAACCGAGACGCTCGCCATGTCCACTTCGCTGCCATCGGACAATGTGTAGGTGAAGCTTGCGGTCCCAATCGTTCCGTCAGAGGTGAAGACCACATCGCCATTTCCATCAAGCGCAGCGCTGCCATTCACGCCGCCGCTGACAGCCGAAATGGAGAGCGAGTCGCCATCCACATCGCTGTCATTGGCCAGCAGGTCCGCCGCCGCGATGGTGACTGATGCGCCGCCTTCCACTTCGAACCCATCATCATCCTCGGCCACAGGGCCGTCATTGATGGGATCAATGGTCAGATCGAAGCTGGTCGAAACAGTGCCGCCATTGCCATCATCCGCAGTAAGCGTGATGACAACCAGCCCATTGGCGTCTGCGTCTGGTGTGAATACCAGCGCCCCGCCAACCACCTCAGCCGTGCCCGAAACGCCACCATCCGTGGAGGCCGACAGGGTCAAGGCGTCCCCATCAGGATCATCGAACACACCTGCCAGATCGAGCGAGAACGCCGTGTCCTCGGACCCGGTCTGATCGGCAATGGCCGCCGCAACGACAGGATCATCATTGGCAGGCTCAATGACCAGATCGAACGACGTTGAGACCGTCTCCCCATTGCCATCATCGGCCGTCACCGTGAGCGTCACAGGACCGGTTTCATCCGGGTCCGGGGTGAAGACCACAGCGCCAGCCACAATCGCAGCCGCCCCCGGAACGCCGCCATTGCTGGCCACGCTGAAGGTCAAGTCATCGCCATCAACATCGTCGAACACACCCGCCAGATCGAGCGAGAACGCAGTGTCCTCGGTCCCGGTCTGGTCCGCAATGGCCGCCGCCACGATGGGCGCGTCATTCTCGGCCTCGACACTCAGATTGAAGGTCGTGGAGATCGTGCCGCCATTGCCGTCATCCGCCGTGAGCGTGATTTCGACGAGCCCATTGGCATCGGCATCCGGTGTGAACACCAACTCTCCGCCGACGACCTCTGCCGTGCCCGGAACGCCGCCATCGGTGGCAGCGCTGAGGCTCAGCGCGTCGCCGTCGATATCGTCGAAGACGCCCGTGAGGTCGAGGGTGAAGGCAGTGTCCTCTGTCCCGGTCTGATCGGCAATCGCAGCGGCCACGATCGGCGCGTCATTTACCGCCTCAACAGTTAGGTTGAACGCGGTGGAGACCTCGCCGCCATTGCCGTCATTGGCCGTCACGGTCAGAGCGATGACACCATTGGCATCGCCGTCGGGGGTGAAGGTCAACTCACTGCCCACAATTTCTGCCGTGCCCGCAACGCCGCCATCGCTGGCCACGCTCAGGGTCAGAGCATCCCCGTCTACATCCGCAAACACCCCTGCAAGGTCGAGCGTGAAGGCTGTGTCCTCGGACCCGGTTTGATCCGCAATCGCGGCGGCCACGATGGGCGCGTCATTCTCGGCCTCAATCTCCAGATCGAACGTGGTTGAGACGTCCCCGCCATTGCCGTCGCTTGCGGTTACGGTGATCGAGACGGTGCCGTTTTCATCCCCGTCAGGGAAGAAGGTCAGCACCCCTGCGCTGATGTCGATCCCGCCCGGCACACCACCATCGGTTTCTGCGGTCAGGGTCAGCATATCGCCATCGGCATCGGTGAAGACCGATGAGATGTCGAGTTCGAACGCGGTATCCTCGGTCCCGGTCTGATCCGCAATCGCGTTCACGAGGACCGGCGCGAAGTCATCTGTCAGAACCTCTGTCGAAGCGCTGGCGGTCGCGATGCGCGTGGCGGCATCTTGCGGTGTCAGCGTAACAGTCAGGGTTTCGTCCGCTTCGTTCGCCGTATCGCCTGCAACGGCGACAGACACGGTTTTCACCGTCTCGCCAGCCGCGAAGGTAACAGAGCCGCTGGTGGCCTGACCTGTGCCCAGATCAGCCGCGTCCACATCGCCGCCGATGGCGTAATCCAGCGAGACCTCTTCGCTGTCATCGCCTGTGCGATAGACAAGGAAGCTGACCTGCTGCGTGCCACTGTCGCCTTCCAGCACAGCGCTTGTCGCTTGCAGGATCGAGAAGGTGGCCGGCAGAACCGGGCTGTCAAACGGATCAGTTTCCACATCCGTATTCGCCGCAAGCGTGCCAGCTGCGTCAAGGAAGTCCGAATTGCCGGTCAGCGCGAAGTCGAGCACCGCAGCTTCGAAGATCGCTTGCCCATCAGTGGCCGGGTCAAGACCCGCCTCACGCGCCGCCTGTTCGGCCTGAGCGCGCACCAGCGAGGGCAGATCGTCGATATCCACGGCAGCAGCCGGGAAGTCTGCGGGCACAGCAGGGGCGCTGTCAGAGAAGGCACGATCCGCGCCAACGGCCCAGCTTCCGGCATAGCCTGCCCCGTCATAGTCGCCGCGGCCATAGAGGAAGTCGAAGCTAAGGCTCGGTACACCTGCGCCATCCACCACAATCTCGCTCGCCGGAATGGCAGAGCCATCGCGCAGCGCGAAATCGTTGGAAAGGACCCCATCGGCATTGCCCATCAGACCTTGCACCGCGCCTGCACTGCCGCCATCAGCAGCAGTTTGCAGGAACACGCAGACATTCAGGAAGCCATCGGCCACGCCGATCTTCACATATTCTTCGGCATTCGTGCCCAGACGGATCTGATAATCACCCCCATCATTGTAGACATCTACCGTGCCGTCGCCGTCGATATCGAGAGAGTCGCCCAGAGCCAGGACCGTCGGCGTTCCGTCGATGGTCAGCGGATTGGCCGCGTTGGCATCAATCTCAATCACACCAGCCGAGGTTTCCACTGCCGCCCGCGTTGTGACGGAGAGCAGATCGGAGCCGGAGACAGGCTCGAACCGGGTTTGCACTTCGAATACATCGGGCGCACCGGCGGTGGATTCGAGCAGCGTGTACTCGCCCGCCGCTTGGAAGTCATAGGCCAGACCATCCAGCGATACGATATGCGGGTCGCCAAACACGTCCGCTTCGACCCCTGCCGGGATGACCGGCGGGCGGCCATCATCATTGGTAATCGTACCAATCGCGCGCGGGCTGGTCACGTCATAGGTCACCGACGAGGTGACCTCCGTGATGCGGAACTCGATGCTTTCGCGCGGCTCGATGATGGCGTCCTCAACCACCGGAACCGAGACAGTCACTTGCGACTGCCCTGCGGCGAAGGTCACCGTGCCGCCAAATGCCGGGATCGCGACCCCAAGATCATCGGAATCCGCCGCAAAGAAGCTCCCCGCCGATGGAAACGGCAGAATGTCATAGGTGACTTCCGCCTCAACCGAGGTGTCGCCTTGGCGGGTCAGGACGAAATCGAGCGTTGTGTTGTCTTCGAACACCCGATCGCCGCGCACGCTGATCGCGGGCGGCAAATCGTCGGTCACGATCCGGCCAAAGGCGGTGGTTTCGCCCAGTGACGCTGGGGCTGTGCCGGAGGCGACAAGGTTGGAAATCGTCACCTCGAAGTCTTCGGAGGCTTCGATATCCGTATCGCCCGCCACATTAATCACAAGCTGCGCGGTCGATGCGCCAGAAGCAAAGGTGACCGTCCCGCTTGGCAACGCGCCGCCATCGAAATCAGTGCCATCCGCCTCGAACAGGCCCGCACCCGCCACATCAAAATCGACCGAGACATCTCGGGTCAGATCGCCATCGCGGCGCAGCGTGAAGACGATTTGCGAGGTTCCGCTGTCGCCTTCAACGGCTGAGACCAGCACATCGTCATTGATCGAAACCGTGGTGGGCACCACGCCTGTTACCGCGACATCGATATTGGCAAGGTTCACCACATTGTCGTCGATCCCATCGGCGTTGTCGGCCAGTTCCAACAGGTCGCCACCGTAGATCACATAGAAATCGCTCAGGTCAGCCGTGCTTTCGGCGTTGAAGGCGAACTCGTTGTTCGCAATGCCGAAATCATCGACACCATCGCCATTCACATCGCCCAGCGCGGTCAGGCCTTCGCCGAGGTTGAAGGTGTCGCGGAAGCCTTGGAACTTGTAGCTCAACGCAGACGCGGCCACCCCATCCAACGCATTGATGTCAATGAAGCGATCAAAACCGCCTGCATTGCCGAGTACCACCGTGACTTCGCCTGCCCCAACGATACCGTCCACATCGACACGGGTACTGGCGATAGCGAAATCTGCGATCCCGTCGCCGTTTACATCTCCGATCCCGGCGATGTTTTCGCCAAACAATTCGAAATTGCTCGGGTTGGCAGTCGTATAGATAGAGAAGCCTTCGCTGGCATCCGCCACACCGCCATTTGACAAGGTGGTGGGAGCGCCGCCGGCTGCGCCATAGACGACATGGACTATGCCATGCTCAACCGTGATTGACTGACCTGTTTCGGGATCGGTGACCGAGTTCACACCGGGATTGGCAACCGCGAAGTCATCAAACCCGTCGCCATTCACATCCCCGATGCCATAGACTTGGGACTCGTAGTTGTAACCCGCCGCCTCGGTGTAATCGACAGAGGTGACGTTAGAGGCCAGCGGGTCGAGCTCCTGATTGAAACCCTGATCTGTACCATAAACGATGGCCTGTGCGCCGCCGCCAACGATCGGACCTTCTTCGACATAATAATTGCGTCCAGCGCCGCTTTCGTAGAGGAAATCGTCAAACCCGTCGCCGTTCAGATCGCCCAGCGCGGTCAGCTCGGTGCTGCTGCCGCCAAGCTCGCCATAATAGGCGCCGCCGTTTTCTTCCGCGACGATGCCGAAGCCGTTGCTGCCGTCGATATCCTGCACCGACACAGCGCCATCGGCCCCATCCGCCGCAAGGTTGGCTCCCCCGAACAGCACGAACGCTTCATAATCCAGGGTTGGGTCAAGCGAAGCCGCCAGCAACACATCGCTTGATGTGTTCGTCGCGACGATTGGACCTTCGGAGTAAGGCAGGCGCTGAGAGATCGCCAAATCGTCGACCCCGTCGCCGTTCACATCACCGAGGTTTTCCAGATCGCTAATATTGCCGTCGACACCTTCGATGCGGAACCCGTCTGCGCCTGACAGCGCTGTGACGTCCAGATCGGCGGGCAGGCCGGTGTTCGACCCGTAGACGACGTAGATGAAATTCTCACGCGTGGCCGGGTACTGGCTGAAATCATAGGTTGTGCGTCCGGCAATCGCGATATCGTCGATCCCATCACCGTTTATGTCACCCATCCCGGCGACATGCAGGCCAATCGAATCCGCATCCGAGGATGTGCCGTTGCTGATGACGAAACCGTTGGTGCCGTCAATATCCAAGACGTCCAGATCGGCGGGGAAATCGTCTGACCCGAATACGATGTAATTGGCGTCTTCGCCGGAGGACGACACAAAGATGTCGTCAACCCCGTCACCATTCACATCACCGATTTTGGTTGCTTCATCGCCAAAAGAAAAGCTGGAAGGCCCGTCAATACGGAGCCCGGCAAAATTAGTCATTATGTCCCCCAAAATTACCCAATAAGAAAAAATTACTGAAATTAGAGACCGATTCTGCTCAATTATCAAGCAACAGATCGTTCTCGTATGGTTAACAATCTGTTTCCACTCTGGATGGAAATCGCCAGAATAGCTTGGCTTTGCCGGTCGGCGGTGTCACGCTGACCCTTGATGTTTGAGTATCTAGACCTTTTTCGGAGCGTGATTTGACCCAAGCCAATATGACCCTGCTGCCCACGCGCACTCTGGCGCCGTGGTTGGCGGACAAGCAGGCAAGTTTTGCCTTCACCACCTATCAGGCCAACAAGATTTTCTTTGTTGGGGTCAACCCTGAGACGCAGTCCATCTCGATGTTTGAGCGCAGTTTCGAACGTTGCATGGGCATGGGATTTGGCAACGGCACGCTGTGGCTGTCCTCGCTGTTTCAACTTTGGCGGTTCGAGAATTTGCTTCCGCAAGGAGAGTTGCATGACGGGTATGACGCCGTATTCGTCCCGCTGGAGGGGCGCACAACGGGTGATGTGGATGTCCATGACGTGCATCCGGTGGAAGGGTCAGAACATCCCGCCTTTGTCGTCACCCGAGCCAATTGCATTGCAACCTTGGGCCCACGCGCCAGTTTCGTGCCCGTTTGGAAACCGCCCTTCATTGACCGCATTGCTATTGAAGACAGATGTCACCTGAACGGGCTGGCTATGCGTGACGGGGCGATGGCCTATTGCACCTGCGTGTCGCAATCAAACACAGCGGGCGGCTGGCGCGATCATCGCCGGGACGGGGGCGTGGTTTTGGATATTCCAAGTGGTGAGGTCGTCGCCTCTGGCTTGTCGATGCCGCATTCGCCGCGCTGGCACAATGGAAAGCTGTATCTGTTGCAATCTGGAACAGGTGAATTTGGAACGCTCGACATAGATACCGGCAGGTTCGAGCCGCTGTGCTTCCTGCCGGGCTTCGCGCGCGGGGTCGGCTTTCTGGGCAACCACGCCATTATCGGTGTCTCAAAGCCCCGTGATCAAACGTTTTCTGGCCTCGCGGTCGCCGACCGGCTCGCTGCCAACAAGATGGAGCCGCGCTGTCAAATCGCGGTCGTGAACCTGACCACAGGCGATATCGAACATGCGCTGGTCATCGAAGGCGTCATTGATGAACTCTATGATGTTGTGGCCTTACCTGGAATTACCCGGCCAATGGCGCTCGGCTTCAAAACCAACGAAATCCGTTTCCATGTCAAACCCGGCCCGCTACAGCCGCTATGAGCGCGCCTCGCAAGATCTTCCTTGCGTGGGAAGCTGGGCGGAACCTTGGTCATGCCGCCAAAATTGCGCAGATCGTCGCCGCTTTACCGGAACAGGACATCATCGTCGCAGCGCGGGATGTTGCGTCTGTCCGGCGCTTTCCCCTCGGGGCAAACGTAACGGTCCTGCCCGCTCCGCTCGCACCTGACCATCCCGGCGCGAGCGGTGGCACCAGTTTCGGAGATAATCTGCGCGCCATTGGCTATCACAGTCCCACCGTGCTGGGGCCGCTCATTGACGGGTGGTGGGCGCTCTTTCGCCTCACCGCGCCGGACATAGTTGTTTGCCAATCGGCTCCGAGCGCGCTGATCGCCGCGCGGCACGCAAAACTGCCGGTGATCAATGTCGGGACGGGCTTCGACATCCCGCCCGCCCTGACCCCAATGCCGCCCTTTTATCACTGGGAACCTACGCCCGATGCTGCGGCGCTGGGTGAGGCGCGCACCCTCACCACGATCAATACAGTGTTGGCTGAGCGCGGCTGTCAGCCCGATACATCACTCGCGCAGACCCTTAGGGCAGATCAAAACCTGCTGACGACATGGCCCGAACTTGATCACTATCCGGCTCGCGCCCGAGCAAAGGAACAGGTTCGCTATGTCGGCGCCGTGCACGCGACTTCTAGTGGCACTCAGGTCGACTGGATCGGAAACAAGCCGCGCATTTTTGCGTATCTGCGCAGCACAACACCGCAGATGACCACCCTCATTTCCGCGCTGCAGAATTTCGGGGCAACCTGCGATGTGGTGTTGGCATCACCGGGCCTAAATCCTGAGCTTGGGGAAAAGTTGCGGGGGCACGGTGTACGATGGAGTGACGAGCCAGTGCGACTTCGCGAGTTTTTGCAGCACGCGGATCTGTGTGTGTCTCATGGGTCCTTCGGAGTTGTGACCGCTGCCGCTGCTGTCGGCGTTCCGCAAATTGCGATCCCGACACAGCGCGAGCAGATGATGATGGCCCATTGCATCGGACAGGCTGGGATCGGTGTCAGTCTTGTTCATAATGCTCCACCGCAAGCGTTGGAGAAGGTGATCCGAAAAAGCCTTGGCGACGCACCAATGCGCCAACACGCGCGCGAGCTAGCTGCGCGGATCGGGGCGCAAGCTGATCCGCAATCTGGCGCTCAAGCCGTCGCCGAAACGATTCTGAATTGGCCGTCTTGACCTAGATGAGATACCCCCCCGAAATTCGGAGACTGACGTAAGCGGCAATTTGCAATCTGCTGATCTTCAACACGACGCGGATCAGTTATGTCGAAACGGAAGCGACATCGCCCAGAATTCAAAGCTAATGTGGCTTTGGAGGCACTAAAAGGCGAAGAAACAGTCAGCGAGCTGGCCAGTCGGTTCGGGGTGCATCTGACGATGATCCATCAATAGAAGCGGGCTCTGCTTGAAGGCGCGT
>CAZPXE010000016.1:0-20808 GCA_964590545.1 uncultured Rhodobacterales bacterium
TGTGCGGCCGGGATCGACCGGATCGTGATGCTGCTGGCGGATGAACAGAACATCCGCGAAGTGATCATGTTCCCGATGAACCAACGCGCCGAAGACCTGATGATGGCCGCGCCGTCAGAGCCGATGGCGGAACAGTTGATGGAGCTTGGTTTGCGGGTGATCCCACAGGACTAATTTTTGCGCATCTGCGCGAAACTCTGCCGTTTCACAAAATTGCACAAACCCGTCCGGTGAAAACCGCGACGGGTTTTGTTATGCTTAGCGTGTCACTTGGTATTCGCCCATGGGCAAAGGATGCGCACAATGACTCGTTTCGACCCTGAATTGGCTGAGATTCGCTTTGGCTGTGGCCTGTCGCCGGTCGTAGCGCCGGTCGCGAGCCGTCAGGCGATGCTGGATGGGCTTGTGGCGCAAGACGCAATGCGCGACCGCTTCCCGATCGAAACCTTCGAGGTTTTTCTTGAGCGGATGGTCGCCATGCAAACCCTCTGGAAACAGCGCCGCGCCAAGCGTGGCGCGCCCGAGGCAGAGAACATTCGCAAGCAAATGAATCTGCTCAAGAAAGACGCGCGGCAGGCGAAGGTGCGTTGGATGGGCCAAACCCTGCTGCGGCGCGCATATACTGAAACAGGGTTCCGCGAACGCCTCACGTATTTCTGGGCGGACCATTTCACAGCCCTTGGCAAGGCGGGCGTGATCAAACGCGCCACGTCGCCCTATATCGACGACGCCATCCGGCCCAACATCACCGGGCGGTTCACCGATATTCTGAAGGCTGCGGTAACGCATCCGCTGATGCTCGATTACCTCGATCAGCGCCTGTCGATGGGACCGAACTCCGAAAAAGCGGCCCAGCGGGGCGCTAAGGCGGGGCTGAATGAAAACCTCGCGCGGGAAGTGCTGGAACTGCACACGCTAGGTGTCGATGGGCCGTATTCCCAGACAGACGTGCGCGAATTGGCGGAGCTTTTCACTGGCATGTCCTTCGTGCCGCGCCAAGGGTTCAAATTCCGCAAGGATTTCGCCGAACCGGGGCGGGAGAGGGTGCTGGGCAAGAGCTATTCCGCCAAGCCGGGTATGGGGCCGATTGAAGAGGTTCTGGAAGACCTCGCAACGCATCCCATTACCGCGCGCCACATCGCGCAGAAACTTGCGATACACTTCGTTTCGGATACGCCTGATCCGGCTTTGATTTCGCATCTGGAGGCACGGTTTCTGGACACAGGCGGCGATTTGATGCCGCTCTATCAGGCGCTGCTGGAACATCCGTCGGCGTGGAATACCAATGCGCCAAATGTGAAATGGCCGGTGGATTTTGTGTCTTCAACGCTGCGGGCACTCGCTGTTCCGACGGAACGTATACACCGTTTGGATGAAAAACAGGCGCGCATGGCCTTTATTGCTCCGATGCGCGTCATGGGGCAGAAGTGGCAAGAACCCGTTGGACCCGATGGGTGGCCCGAAGAAGACAGCAATTGGATCACCCCGCAAAGCCTGTCGGCTCGTGTACGTTGGGCAATGGAGATCCCGCAAATGCTATTGCCTGTTCTGCCCGACCCGCGCGTCTTCGCGCAAACCGCTCTCGGGCGGCGCGCCAATGACGTGATCCGCTTTGCCGCGGCCTCTGCCGAAAGCAAACCCGAAGCAATTGGTCTGGTGCTGGCCAGCCCGGCCTTTCAGCGTCGGTAAGGAGATATGACGATGCTCGATGACCTCTCTCGCCGCCGCTTTCTGTCTCGCGCTGGGCTGCTTGGCTGTTCTGTTGCTGCCAGCCCATTGCTGACGCCGATCAGCTTCGCCGCTGCACCATGGGATACCCGGCTGGTTGTGATTATCCTTCGCGGTGGGATGGATGGGCTGGACGTTGTTCAACCCTACGGTGATCCGAACTGGGCTGGGCTGCGTTCAAAACTGGCGGGTGGGCCAGAAAGCGGCTCGCTTGATTTGGACGGGTTCTTCGCACTGCACCCAAGCCTCGCCCCCTTGATGCCTATGTGGCGAGCCGGTGAGCTTGGATTTTCCCACGCGGTTTCGACGCCCTACCGTGACAAGCGCAGCCATTTTGATGGTCAGGATGTTCTTGAAGCTGGCACAACGACCATAGGCACAGGCGCGCGCGATGGCTGGCTCAACCGGCTTTTACAACACATGCCGGTGGTGACAGGGGAAACTGCCTATGCAATTGGCCGCGGCGAGATGTACCTGATGAAGGGCGCGGCCCCTGTGGCTGAATGGACGCCCGGCTCGGATCTGCGCATGTCACCGCAGGCACAAAAGCTCATGTCGCTGGTGATGGAAGAAGACCCGGCCTTGCATGCCGCTTTTGCCGAAGCTGAGGCCCTGTCCGAAGAGCCGACCATGATGATGGCTGATGGTGATCCGCCGCGTCGCAAAGGGGCGAAAGGTCATGTGCGCATGGCCGAGTTTGCTGCCAAAAAGCTGCGCAAGGAGGCGCGTGTTGCAGCGTTTTCGCTGAACGGTTGGGACACGCACCAACACCAACTTCGCGCGTTGGCGCCTGCGCTTGAAAGGCTGAGTGATGTGTTGCTCACCTTAAAGCAGGATCTGACCGGACCGATCTGGTCCAAAACCGCCGTGATCGCGATGACTGAATTCGGGCGTACCGCGCGCGAGAATGGCACGGCTGGCACCGATCATGGCACAGGGGGATTGATGATCATGGCGGGCGGAGCAGTCCGTGGCGGGCAGTTGCATGGCCGATGGCCCGGCCTTGCACCTTCGGACCTTTACGAAGAGCGCGACCTGATGCCAACGCAAGACGTGCGCGCTCATGCGGCTTGGATCATGCGGGGGCTCACCGGTTTGAACCAATCGGTGCTGGAACAAACCATTTTTCCGGGCCTCGACATGTCAGAGGAATTGCGGCTACTCCGCTAAGCGAAGCGCCGCAATAGCAACCGACAAAGAGCTTCGATTTACGGACCGAACAGGTTCAGCGAATCCATGTAGGCCCAGATGGAATCACTGAGGTCCGTTGCACCCGTGGTAATGGCTGCGGCTGCAGCGACACCCAGCGCAACGACGGCCGCCGTCATCACGACCCAATCGACCGTGACCGCGCCGTCTTCAGAGTGAAAGTAATGGGAAAGAATAGATATCATCGTGCCGCCTTTGTTGTTCCCGCCCATTGCGTTGATCGCCTCGAAACCGGGCGGAAAAGGGGGCGAAAAATGGCTCAAATGTGTCGATAGCTACGATTAGAGGTAAATTCGGCGGAAACTCGCTGAGATTTGCGCCCAAATTCCATTTAAAGTCGAAGCGTTAAGCGCTGCCATTGGCATCAGAGATCACGCTAGATTCACCAAGGTTATCTTTGTGCTGTTTTACGTCGATTTCCGGCATGCTGATTCCCGGTTCAGCCCAATGTCACGTAGTGCTATACCCGAGTGAAATGAGTGTTTCTTCAAACATAGACCTTGGCACGCCGGTACCGGGTTGGACTGCCCCGCAACGCCCGCAGCGGTTGGCTATGCAGGGTCAATTTGCGCGGTTGGAACCTTTGCGGGCTGATGAGCACGCGGCGCTGCTATATCGCTCGTATGCCGGGCATGAGCGCATGTGGGATTACATGCCAAACGGCCCTTTTTCATCTGCAGCGCAATATCACCGGTGGGTGCGCGATGCAGAGAAGTCAGAAGACCCATTGTTCTTTGCAATCAAGAATTTGGATAGCGGTGATTGGGAGGGCACTGCCAGCTTCCTGCGCATCGCTCCAGAGGCTGGTTCGATCGAAGTGGGCTACATTGCCATGTCTCCCGCGTTGCAAGGTACACGCGCGGGTACAGAAGCGATGTATCTTATGATGGCGTGGGCGTTTGACGCAGGCTATCGCCGCTATGAGTGGAAATGTAATGCACTGAACAAGGCGTCTCGCAAAGCGGCGCAGCGGCTTGGATTCAGTTATGAAGGGGTCTTCCGCCAAGCCATGGTTGTGAAAGGCCGCAACCGGGATACAGCTTGGTTTGCAGCTATTGATTCCGAATGGCCAGCCTTGAAAGAAGCGTTTGCGGCGTGGCTCCGGCCCGCGAACTTTGATGACACCGGGCGCCAGAAAGAGAACCTTTCGGATTTGACCGGGCTGGTCCGCTCAGCTTCGGATCCTTCGTTGTAGCAGAGCAGCTACATAGCGATCTTTTGATCCAACCTGCTTTGAACTAAACCTGCAAGCCGCGCCATTTCAGATGCGGTTGGTTCCCCAGTTTCGCGCCGTTTCGCAAGCGCGTGAACGGCTTGCAGCATGGATTCGTCCTGAGCCGAGCGGGCAACGCCAGACAAGAACTGCGTAATGTAATCCATCGTGCCGTCATCATCCGCGGTGCCAATGATATCTGCCATATGCGCCAGATCATCCTGATAAGCGATCGGATCGGGGTTTACTTCTTCGTCGCTTAACTGACGTGGGCCGCCGGGGCGACGATCTGACGGCAGGTGCGATAGGATCAACTCCTGAAAAGTTGCCAGCGATGTCAATGGCTTGGTGATGAAAGCATCAGCCCCAGCAGCGACAGCTTTGGCCTCGGCATCTGGATCGCCGGACATACCAAGAATAACCGTCGTGCGCGGCTCGGCCAGATGCAGCTCTTCGATCAACTCAGTGCCGCTGCCATCTCTAAGGCCAATATCCACAATCGCGACCGAGGGGCGATAGACCTGCAGATGCCGCCGCGCCGAGCGCAGGCAATCCGCCCGCCGTATCCGCGCGCCAGAGCGCAGGCAAAGCAATCGCAGCGCTTCGGAGGCAAATCGGCTGTCCTCAACCACCAAAACCGTCAGGCCCAGCAGGGGGCGGTTTGAAGTTGGCGCACGTACATGCATTGAAAATAGCTCTGTGTCGTCCATGCCAGACTCTCCGTTCTGCTCCGTTCGACTCAAACAGTAGGCAATCAGCCCTAACGCGGTGTTAACGCCGCACTTGCTGTGGTCGCGCTTGCGCGCCGGGCTATCTCTGCCCATAACGCCGGCCAACAAAGACACGAAGGGCCCCAGATCCATGATTGGCAGATTGAACCACGTCGCGATTGCCGTTCCCGACCTTGAGCAAGCCGCTGAAACCTATCGCAATGCGCTGGGCGCAAAGGTCGGCGCGCCGCAGGATGAACCGGACCACGGGGTGACGGTTATCTTCATCGAACTGCCGAACACGAAGATCGAATTGCTGTACCCGCTCGGCGAAAATTCTCCTATTCAGGGGTTTCTCGACAAGAACCCGTCCGGGGGTATTCACCATGTCTGCTACGAGGTTGAGGACATCATCGCCGCGCGCGATCACCTTAAGGAAACCGGCCTACGGGTGCTTGGCGATGGCGAACCGAAGATTGGCGCCCATGGCAAGCCGGTAATCTTCCTGCACCCCAAGGACTTGAACGGCACTCTGACCGAGCTGGAGCAAGTCTGAGATGGGTATCACTTCGGCACTCGTCCTTTATGCGGTGATCTGGTTCATGACGCTGATGATCATCCTGCCGATCCGGGTGGAAACGCAGGGCGACAAGGGCGAGATCGTGCCGGGCACGCATTCTGGCGCGCCCGAAGTGCATCACATGCGCGCCAAGCTGCGCTGGACGACACTTATTTCGGCGGTGCTGTGGGTGATTGTCGCCGGGATCATTCTGTCGGGTTGGATCACAGTCGAAGATCTTGACTGGTTTGGGCGGGGCTGATTCAGGGCTGAATTTACCGCCCCGGCGTCTTTTCCAGCAGGTGGAACAGGTTGGTAAAGGTCGCAGCGCCCAGGATCGGGATCACCAAGTTGATCAACGGCACCGTCAGCGGCATCGCCATGAGCGTGCCCGCCAGCCAGATCGTGCCGCTATGGGTGCGGCGCAGTTCTTTGGCCTTGGCCCGGCCCACCCGGCGCATCGCGGCCAGCATGAAATACTCCCGGCCCAGCAAAAAACCGTTGAGCCCCCAGAAGATGAACAGCGCCGCAGGGCTGAAGATCGCATAGAGGATCAGCGCGAAAATGTTGGCCCCGATCAGCACACCGAGGAAATTGACGGTATCGCGCAACGATTCCCAAACCGGAATTGGGGTGGTGGGTGGCAGCGCGGGATAGTGCCGTTGTTCGACTGCCGAGGCGACTTCATCCAGGAACATCGAGGTGATGGCTGAGGCGACGGGGATCATCAAGAAAGTCGACAGAACCAGCATCATCAGCACCGCGCCCCAACTGAGCAGATCACCGAGCCACGTGACCTCGCCCACTATCGGTAGCACCGTGACCTCTCCTGTCAGCCATTGCAGCAGGGAGAAGAACCCGGCGGTGGCCCCGATCAGCAGCGCGAGTGTCAGTACGATCCCCAGCAACAGAACCCGCCGGAAGCGCGGATCGCCAATCTGTCCAAGGGCGCGGAAGAAGGCGGTAAGGATCATTCAGCAACCCAAGTCGTGATCGTGGCTAGGTCCGGGCGGGGACGCTCTGGCGGGGCCATTTTTTCGGTTCCGAGGAAGATCAGACCGGCGATACGTTCGTTTTCCTCCAAACCCAGCCCGACTTCCATGAACCCTCGGTCATGGGACGGCCATGCGCTGAGCCAATTGGCCCCCCAGCCCGACGCCAGCGCCGCGTTGAGCAGCGCAAGGCACACAGCGCCAGCGGAATAGGTTTGTTCCAGCGCCGGGATTTTCTCGGACGGTTTTTGCACTTCGATCACGGCGACGCAAAGCTGGCCCATTTCGAATTGCGACACGCCCTTGGCGGTCTTGTCAGCGTCCAGCCCCAGTTCGGGGCCGCGCTGCGCTGCAAGCTGTGCGAGACGCGTAAGCGCAGGTTTCTCCAGCACAATAAACCGCCACGGCTCAAGCTTGCCATGGTCCGGCGTGCGTGCCGCAGCGGTGAGGATAACCTCAAGCTCTTCGCGGCTCGGCACCGGGCCTTGCAACGTCTTGGCGGGGCGCGAGCGGCGGGTTAGCAGAAAATCAAGCGCGGCCTGATTGCGATCTGGCATGATATGTGAATCCTTTTTACATCTATCGTGGATATTGTAGCTGGCCCGGGCACTTGCAAGTGTTAGAGGCCGATCTCGGCGCACATCCGGTCAATTTCCGAGCGCAGGAAGGCGTCAAACGGCGCACCGGGTTGGCGGCGGGCGAAGTTGGGCGCCAAGGGGTCTTGCGCGGTGATGGCGCTGCCTGACAACGCCTCCAACGTGGCATGACCGCAAAATGGAACGTAAACCTCGGAATAGCCACCCTCATGCACCAGCACGAGCTTGCCGTCGCAGATGCGCTCGGCCAGCGCTTTGGTCTTCCGCGTCATCTCGCGGAATGTTCTCGCATCAGCGAGCATGGTCGAAAGCGGGTCGGGCACAGCGGCATCGAACCCGCACGCGACGATGATGATATCGGGGTTAAATGCCTCGATCTGTGGGATCACCAGTCGATCGAAAGCATGCAGGTAGGCGGTGTGACCCGATCCAGCATGCATCGGCAGGTTGATGTTGAATCCTTCGCCTGTGCCCTTGCCCCGGTCGGTCAGCTCGCCCGTGTCGAGCGGATAGTTCCCGTCTTGGTGCAGTGAAATGGTCAGCGTGTCGTCGCGCGCGTAGTAAATCGCTTCGGTCCCGTTCCCATGATGCACATCCCAGTCGATCACCGCGGCGCGCAGGCCGGGCCGCGTGGCACGCGCCGCTTCCAGCGCAATTGCGATATTGGCCATCAAGCAGAACCCGTTGGGCCAGTCGGGCAAGCAGTGATGCCCCGGCGGGCGCGACAGAGCATAGGCATTCGTCAGCGCGCCACTCAGCACAGCGTCCACCGCACCAATCGACAGCCCGGCAGAGAGCGCGGCGATTTCATAGCCGCCTTGGGCAAAGGGAGTGCGTAGGCCCAACTCTCCGCCACCATTGTCGGACATGTGCTTGAATTTCTTCAGATACTCTTCTGGGTGAATGCGGGCGAGATCTTCGAAACTGGCCGCATCCGCGCCTTGCATCGCCAGATCGCCGCTGAGCCCGGTGTAATCCATCAGATTCTTGAGCCGCCGCTTCGTCTCGGGGCTTTCGGGCAGCGCCCCAGCGGCGAGCGGCTGCACCAAACCGCCCAGCGGGAGAGTGAAGGCATAGTTGCCGCCCCCGTGCCAGAACGTCTTTTCATCCCAGAAAAAGCCAGTGGTCATGCGCCAATCCTCCTGGCCCCACCGTGGCGAAGCGGGCCGTGAATGTCCATCTGTGTCAAGCCGCTTCCGCAAGCAGCGCGGGGATATCCAACGGCGCGTTCATCATCGCAAGCGTACCGTCCGGCTGGCGCGGCCAGTCCTCTTTGGCGCGGTCCACATACAACTCAATTCCATTGCCGTCCGGGTCGCGGAAATAGACTGCTTCGGACACGCCGTGATCCGCCGCGCCATCCAGCGGTGTGCCTGCCTTCAACACACGATCCAATACGTCTGCCATCGCAGCGCGCGTTGGAAAGAGGAAGGCCACATGATACATGCCCGCCGCCCGCTCCGGCGCAGGGCCAGCGCCTTTGGAATGCCAAGTATTCAGCCCCACGTGGTGATGGTAGCCCCCCGCCGACAAAAACGCGGCCTGATCGCCATATTGCTGGATAATTTCAAAGCCCATCACGTCCGCATAGAACGCAATCGCCTTTTGCAGATTGGTGACTTTCAGGTGGATGTGACCAACGCGGGTCTCAGGATGAATCGCCATGATAACGGTCCCTCTTTTGTGGGTTCCGTCGTCATATGCTCCCTAGGCGCGCCAACAAAAGCACCGCGCGCGCGCGGGTGCTGTGCAAAATTGCGCGGGGCGGCAGGCTTAGGGTCCTGACCCTAGCCCACCATCCCCACAATCTCATAGGTCTTTTTCAGGATCGGTGCGGTGATCTCCCGCGCCTGCTCCGCGCCACGCGCCAGAACGCGGTCAATCTCGGCCTGATCGCCCATCAGCCGCGCCATTTCGGACGAGATCGGCGCGAGTTTCGACACCGCCAGATCGGCCAGCGCCGGTTTGAACTGCCCAAACTGCGCACCGCCGTGATCAGCCAGCACCTGATCGACGGTTTGTTCGTTCAACGCGGCGTAGATGTTAACTAGGTTGCGCGCCTCGGGCCTATCCTCAAGCCCTTCCGCCTCGGACGGCAGAGCGTCGGGATCGGTCTTGGCCTTGCGGATCTTCTTGGCAATCGTGTCCGCGTCATCGGTCATGTTGATGCGGCTGGCATCGGACGGATCGGATTTGGACATCTTCTTGGACCCGTCCCGCAGGCTCATCACCCGCGTCGCTGCGCCTTCGATCACCGGCTCTGTAATCGGGAAGAAATCGACACCATAATCGTGGTTGAACTTGATCGCGATGTCCCGCGTCAGCTCCAGATGTTGCTTTTGGTCGTCGCCAACCGGCACATGCGTCGCGTGATAGACAAGAATATCCGCCGCCATCAGCGCCGGGTAGCCGAAAAGGCCCAGCGAGGCTTTCTCGGCATTCTTGCCTGCCTTGTCCTTGAACTGTGTCATCCGCTGCATCCAGCCCATCCGGGCGACGCAATTGAAAATCCAACCCAGTTGCGCGTGCTCTGGCACCTGGCTTTGGTTGATCAGAATCGACTTTTCCGGATCAATCCCCGAGGCAATGAACCCTGCCGCCAACTCGCG
The DNA here is from genome assembly GCA_964590545.1 of uncultured Rhodobacterales bacterium. Lineage (GTDB taxonomy): Bacteria > Pseudomonadota > Alphaproteobacteria > Rhodobacterales > Rhodobacteraceae > Aliishimia. The sequence continues at coordinate 9,617 of CAZPXE010000016.1, forward strand.
CGTGTTGTGGCGCAGGTCGGCTGGATCCTGCCAGACCGTGATCGCGTGCAGATCCACCATGCAATACACGGTTTCAAAGCCACCCTCATTCTGCATGTCCACGAAACGTTTGATCGCGCCAAGGTAATTGCCCAGCGTAAGTCCGCCCGAAGGCTGGATGCCGGAGAATACGCGCGGTGTGAATGTGCTGTCAGTCATGGGTCCGCTCTGGTCAGGAATGCCGCAACCGCTTATCCATGCCTTGAGCAGCCGTCAAGCGAGGACCCGCATGCAACATCGCGATGACGGGGGTGAGCGCCCCCATATGGAACCCAGCCCGTTCAATTCGGTGCCTGCGCCCGTTGTGGTGATCTTTCTGGCGATTTTCGCGGTCGAGTGCCTGTTTGCCGGGGCCGAAGCAGGGCTGTGGGGCGGGCCGGGGGGTATTGGCTGGCGACTTGCCGCGATAGGGGATTACGGCTTTTCGCCTGCGATTTGGGGCTGGATGCTGCAAACAGGGCAGTTTCCCGGATCTGAGATGCTGCGGCTTGTGACCTATCCGTTCCTACACTTGGGCTTCGTGCAGATGGCGATTGCGGGGGTGATCTTCCTTGCGATGGGCAAGTTTGTGGGTGAGGTGATGGGCGCTTGGGTCGTGCCAGTGCTGTTCTTTGCCTGCTCGGTGCTGGCGGCGGTGACTTATGGCACGCTTTTGAACGAGGAAACCTGGCTTGTCGGGGCCTATCCCGGAGCTTATGGGCTGATCGGTGCGTTTACCTTTGTCCTCTGGACCCGTGCACGGGCGACGGGACAAGCGCAAGTACAGGCGTTCTCGCTCATCGGATTTCTGATGGGGATACAGCTTGTCTTCGGGTTGCTCTTCGGCACCGATAACACATGGGTCGCGGACCTTGCCGGGTTCATCTTCGGCTTTGCGCTGTCTTTCTTGCTGGTGCCGGGCGGCTTCGCGTTTCTTCTGCGCCGGATACGCGGGGATTAACCCGAACGGCGTAGCCCCGCTTTCAATTCCGACAGTTTGAATGCGCCGAGAAGTTGGCCTGCGATGGCATAGCTCGCCCCTCCAATCGCGATTAGCAGCGCCAGCGCGGGATAGCGCCAGCCTGCCGTCATCAGCAAATCAGACAGCGCGCCATTGGCCGCAACCAGTACGGCCCCCATCACGATGGACGCGCCCAGAATGCGCCAGATGCGGCGATGATAACGGGCGTCGAACCGCGCCACGTCTCCCATCCCACGTGATCCGGCGGCGAGGCACCAGACCATGATCCACGCGGCCACGGTCGTGGCTATTGCCGGGCCAATCCAGCCAAGCGGGTCACCCAGCAACAGCGCCAGCCCGATGGCCAACACCGCATTCACGACCATCGCGACCAAGGCATAGTTGAACGGACGCTTGGTATCTTCACGCGCAAAGAACAGCGGTTGCAGGATTTTCTGCGCAACGAATGCAGGCAGGCCGAGCCCGTATATCGAGACCGCCACAGCAATGGACGCGCTGTCATCTACCGTCATCGCGCCCCGCTGAAACAGGACCGAGACCAGCGCGAACGGGATCACCATCAGCGCGACGGCGCAAGGCAATGTCAGCGCCATCGACAACTCCGCCGCGCGCGAAAGGGCCGTGCGACTTCCCTCCGCGTCATCCGCCTTGAGGCGGCGTGACAGGTCTGGCAGCAGCACGATCCCAATCGCAATGCCGACAACGCCAAGGGGCAGTTGATAGAGGCGGTCGGCGGCATAGAGCCAGCCGACCGCACGGTCAAAGTAACTTGCCACCTGCTGCCCTACGAGCAGGTTTACCTGCACCACCCCTCCGGCCAAAGCGGCTGGCACGGCAATCCGCACCAACTTTCGCATCTCCGGCGAAAGGCGTGGGCGCGTGAGGCGCAGCTTGAACCCGGCGCGGGCGGCGGCGACATAGACCAACGCAAGCTGCGCCACCCCAGCGACAGGGATCATCCAAATCAGCGCGCGGGCGATGTCCCCGCCCAGCATCGCGGCCCCCGCCATCGCGCCGACAAGCAAGATGTTCAGCAGCACTGGCGCAGCGGCGGCGGCAGCAAAGCGCCCGGTTGCGTTCAACACGCCAGACAGCAGGGCGGCGAGCGAGATAAACAGGATATAGGGAAACGCGATCCGCCCGAACTCGACCGACAGAGCGAACTGATCTTGCCCCTCAAAGCCAGAGGCGAGCGCAAAGATCAACCACGGCATCACCGCCATTGCCAGCACCGTCAGGGCGATCAGAACCGCGGCCAGCCCGGAAAAGGCCTGTTCTGCAAAGCTTTGCGCGCCATCCCCTGCCTCCAGCTTCTTCGAGAACATCGGCACGAAGGCCGTGTTAAACGCCCCTTCGGCAAAGAACCGGCGGAACATATTGGGCAAGCGGAAGGCCACCACATAAGCTTCATAGAGTGGCCCGGTGCCCAAATAACCAAGGATCATCACATCGCGCACGAAACCCAAAACGCGGCTTAGTAGCGTCCACAGACCGACGGTAAAGAAGCCGGATATGAGGCGAATGGGTTTCATGGTTCTGTTATGTCCACCTGCGCGGAGCAGCGCCAGCGCTTATTCCGCTGCCCGCTCCCGCCCAGCCTCAATCGCGGCGCGCAAGCGTTTTTCCAGCGTCTTTTGCTTGGATGGGGTGTAGTATTTCAGGCCGAACATGTCCTTGATATAGAAGGTATCCACCACCTGCTCGCCATAGGTCGCAATCACGGCATTGGCGATATAGACATTGCTATCCGCCAGACAACGCGCCAGATCATACAGCAAGCCGGGCCGGTCGCGGGTGTCGACTTCGATGATCGTGTAGATATCAGAGCCATCATTGTCGAACGTAATATGGGTCGGTACATTGAACGGCTTTTCGCGCTTCTTGACCTTGTCGCGACCCTTGAACGCCTCACGCGCCACAACTTCGCCGTTCAACGTACGCTCAATCATACGGCTCAGGCGCGGCAGGTGCGAGGCCTCGTAGGGTGAGCCATCAGCGTCCTGAATCCAGAACGCATCGGTCACATAGCCATCCTTGGTCGTGTAGCTGCGCGCGTCAACGACATTGGCTCCAACAAGGGCGAGTGCCCCTGCGAGACGGGCGAAAATGCCGGGATGGTCCGGCATCACGAAGCAAGCGCGGGTCGCATCGCGGTCCTCGTCCGGATGCAGGTCCAGCAGGATTTCATTCTCACCGGGGTTACGCAACAGGTTAGCGATTGAGACATGCGCTGTGACGTGCAGGCCTTGCCAATAAGGGTCATAGTGCCGCGCGATCTCGGCCTTAACGTCCTTCTTGGTCCAATCCGCCAGCGCCGCCCGCAAAGCGCGCTTGGCTTCGGCGCCGCGATTTTCGCGGGTCAGCGCCTCCATCCCGTCTTCCAGCGCACGGCGCGTTTGACGGTACAATGCGCGGATCAATACGGCTTTCCAGTTGTTCCAGGTATTCGGCCCGACACCGCGAATATCGCAGACGGTGAGAACTGTCAGCAGATCCAAACGCTCTACACTTGTCACAGCCTTTGCAAAGTCCCGCACTGTGCGCGGGTCGGCAATATCGCGTTTCTGCGCGGTGTCCGACATAAGCAGGTGATATCGGATCAGCCATTCTACCGTGTCTACTTCCGCAGGCTTCAAGCCAAGCCTAGGTGCAACCTTGCGGGCGATGTGAGCGCCAAGGATCGAATGATCCTCCTCGCGCCCTTTGCCGATGTCGTGCAGCAGGAGCGCGACATAGAGCACTTTGCGGTTCAGTCCCTTCTCCAGAATGCCCGACGCAATCGGCAGATCCTCAACCAACTCACCCTTTTCGATCATGGCAAGCTGGGCAATGCACTGAATCGTATGCTCATCCACTGTGTAGCTGTGATACATATTGAACTGCATCATCGCGACGATCGGTTCGAATTCGGGAATGAAAGCGGCAAGGAAGCCAAGCTCGTTCATGCGCCTCAAGGCCCGTTCCGGATTGCCATGTTTAAGCAACAGATCCAGGAAAATACGCTGTGCCTCGGCGTCATGGCGCATCTGATCGTCTACACGCACAAGGTTCGACTTTACCATCCGCATCGCGTCCGGGTGCATCAGCATGCCGGTTCGCAAACCTTCTTCGAAAAGCCGCAACATGTTCAGTCTGTCTTTCAAAAAGACATCCTGATCTTTTACGGCAAGGCGGTTATGGATCACTTCGTAGTCTGGCTTTACACGAGGTTTGCGCTTGAAGAACCGTTCAAGCAACGGTTCGGCCTTCACATGTTGCGCTTCAAGTTTGGTCAGGACGATACGTGTTAGATCGCCCACCTCTGTTGCGTACAGGAAGTAATTCTGCATGAAAATTTCGACCGCGCGGCGCCCGCGAAATTGCTGAAACTCCATCGCTTCCGCGACCTGCACCTGCACGTCGAAAGTCAGTTGTTCAACAGGGCGACCTGCGATCAGGTGCATGTGGCAACGTACTGCCCATAGGAAATCCTCTGCCTCGACAAACCGAGCAAACTCTTCGGGTTTGAAGACACCGTGTTGGACGAGATCCGCGGCGTCCTGCACCCCATGCACATATTTGCCGATCCAGAAAAGGGACTGCAGGTCGCGCAATCCGCCTTTGCCCTCTTTTACATTGGGTTCAACAACATAGCGTTGAAAGAACTTATTGTGGCGCGCATCGCGTTCCGTCAGCTTGGCTTCGATGAACTCGCGGGCCGTGCCGGAATACAAGTCATCCTTTAACCGAGTGTCAAAATCCTCAGCGAGTTGCTCATCCCCTGCGAGAAACCGGTGTTCCAGCATGGCGGTGCGGATCGTAAAATCCTCCCGGCCCAAACGAATGCAGTCCTTGATCGTTCGCGAAGAATGACCGACCTTCAGCTTCAAGTCCCACATCAGATAGAGCATCGTCTCGATGACACTCTCGGCCCAAGGCGTAATTTTGTAAGGGGTCAAAAAAAGGAGGTCGACATCCGAAAACGGAGCCATCTCGCCACGCCCATAGCCCCCAACGGCCATAACAGCGAGCCGTTCGGCATCTGTTTGGTGGGCGCTCGGGAATTTGTAAGTTGTTGCGAAGTGTAACACCGCGCGGACCATCTGATCGGTCAGATAGGTATAGGCTTGTGTTGTTCCGCGCGAATTACGAGGGTCGTTGCTGAAAGCTGTCGCAATCCTTTCCCGACCGCGCGCTTGGGCGCTTTTCAGAGCATCGAGCAGTTTGTTCCGCAGCTCAGAAGCATCAGCACCTGCGTCGTAGGCATCGCGCATCATCGAAAAGATGGCATCAGTTTCGATGATTTGCCGCGCCGGACAAACAAGGTCAGGTGGCGTGCGCGTTGCTTGACGCCGCTCCGTCTTCGACCACTCAGATGTATCGACGTCCGCCAAGTTGTTCAAAAGCCAGCGAAGCTTTGCGGCGCGGGGTCCACAATGACGGTTTTATTGTCCCGGATAGTTGCCACGGCAAGGCCGCGTTGGTTGGTCCCATCGGCACGCAAGCGGAACACGCCGTTCACGCCTTGAAAGCCGCTGGATTGCGTCAATGCAGCACCGGTCAGTGCATTGCTCTTGCCTTGGGCCACAAGGGCTCCGATTGCCGCGATCCCGTCAAAAGCCAGCCCACCTATTGGATGCGGTGCCGCGCCATAGGCGGTTTGATAACGACTGGCGAAGGACTGAGTGCGCGCAGGGTCGGGCAATGCAAAGAGCCCGCCTTGCAAACCCGGCAACGCCAGCGTTTGCGGCGGAATATCCCAGCGCGTCAGGCCGATAAATTGCGTCGCTGGCTGGCGGACGCCGGCGGCGGGCAACATCCCAGCATAGAGCGGCAGCGCCCCGGACGGAGTAGATGTGAAAAAGACCGAATCTGCGCCTGTGCTTTCAACTGCTGACCTGATGCGCGGAACGGCGTTCGCCACGCCTTCTTGCGACAGCTCATAATCCACCATCTGAACGACTTGCGCCGCATTCCCAGCCGCCGCTTGTTGGATCGCGTTGCGGCCAAGCTGGCCTGAAACGTCGTTGGCATGCACCACAACAACCCGGCGCTTGCCTGTCGCCGCTGCGTAGTTCATCAACCGGTTCGCGGTGTTTGCAAATGTCGACCCAAGGATGAAGACGTTGCCGCCGGCGATTGAGGAATTGTTCGAAAAGGCCAGAACGTTGACGTCATTGTCGGACATTGCCACGCCAACGGCGTTTGCTGCCTCGGCGTAAACCGGGCCAAGAATAATCTTGGCCCCATCGCTCACGGCCTGTTCCGCCTGACTGGCAGCTGTCGTTGGATTCCCCGCAGTGCCATACACGCGCAGATCAATCTTAGCGCCTTCTAACTCTGCCACCGCGAGCCGTGCTGCGTTTTCAAGGCTTTGGGCCAGAAGATCATCCCCGGCATTTCCTCCGCCGCGCGGCACCAACAAGGCCACGGCCACCGGTGCGCTCGGATCAATCGATGGACCTGATGTCGGAGAGGTCAATCCGCCCAAAGCAATGTCATCACAGGCCGCCAGCGCCAACAGCGCCAGAAGAGCAAACGCCTGACGGCACCGCTTGCGAGCAGAATGGAAAACAGCGAACATGGACATGGGGTACTCCCTAACATCGGCGGTCTTTCCGACCTGTTAATTTCCACTGTAATCATAGACTGCAAAAAAGGGGGGTCCAGCGTTGAATGACTTGTGTGGCCTGTGCGCGCGAATCCGCGGGCAACTGGCATGAGTTGGAAAGCTGCGGGGGGACCGTTGGAACCGGGTCTGTACTTCGTCGGAGTGCCAATTGGTGCGGCCCGCGATATCACACTCAGAGCTCTGGATGTGCTGGCCGCAGCCGACATTTTGGCGGCAGAAGACACGCGCGCGCTGCGCCGGTTGTTGGAAATTCATGGCGTTTCATTAAACGGGCGGCGCATTTTGACGCTGCACGATCACTCCGGCCCTGGCGCTATCAAAACGCTGCTTGCGGCCATCGCCGACGGACGGTCTGTTGCGTATGCCTCGGAAGCGGGCATGCCGTTGATTGCGGACCCTGGCTACGAATTGTCCAAAGCAGCCGCCGACGCGGGCGCATTGGTCACGTGTGCACCGGGACCCTCAGCGTTGCTAACCGCTTTGACCCTGGCGGGGCTGCCAACAGACGCGTTCCACTTCGCCGGATTCTTGCCAAGCTCCGGTTCAGCGCGGCGCAAGGCTCTGCTATCTTTGAAAGAAATTCCGGGAACTTTGATCTTATACGAATCACCCAAACGCCTCGCGGCCTGTTTGAAGGACGCAGCAGACGTTCTGGGAGAGACGCGAAAAGCCGCTGTTTGCAGGGAACTGACCAAGAAGTTCGAAGAAACTCGGCGCGCATGCCTTGCGGATTTGGCAGAACAATATGCCAGCGAAACCGTGAAAGGGGAAATCGTTCTGCTGATTGATCGCGGAACCATCACGGAAATTCACCCAAATTTAGTATCTGACATGCTAATTGATGCGTTGAAAACAATGTCGGTGCGGGACGCTGCAGCCAGTGTTGCTGACCTCACCGGCCTGAAAAAACGTGATCTGTACCAACAGGCTCTGGCCATCAATAAATCCCAAAATCTCGGTTGAAGCACGTCAGTTCGGGACACAAGCAAGTGGAACCGCAAATGATGAATGTGGCAAGGCAAACGCGTTCCGCGGCAAGTGCGCAGGACGTAACGACCCGCCGCCGTGCGCGCGGTGCAATGTCAAATGCAAAGGGACGGGCCGCAGAAGAACAGGTGGCCCAGCACTATCTTCGGCGCGGTGCACGGCTCTTGCATCAACGTTGGCGCGGAAAAGCTGGTGAAATTGATCTTATTTTCCAAGACTCTGGTGATATTCTCTGTGTTGAGGTGAAATCGAGCAGTACCCATGCCGGCGCCGCTGCGCTCTTGCGAAAAACACAGATCGATCGCCTATTGCGCGCGGCTGAAGAGTTTATCGGCACAAAGCCGCAAGGGAGCTTAACCCCGACACGCATCGACGTGGCTTTGGTCGATGGACAAGGGCAGGTCGACATCCTGGAAAACGCAATCATGGCCGCTTAGGGCATTGAACCCGCCATAGGGCTTTGCCATGTAGTCCGTAGACAGTGCAAACCTGCCATGTTGGCGGCGGTCACTGCGTTTACAGCTACTGGGAGTCCTGTACATGAAAATCGCTTTCCAAATGGACCCCATCGGCGCGGTCGATATCAACGCAGACAGCTCGTTTCGCCTTGCCGAAGAAGCGCAGGCGCGGGGGCACACGCTTTTCTTCTATACGCCAGATCATTTGGCTTATCAGGAAGGACGGATTACGGCGCGGGGGCATGATTTCACTGTGCAGCGTGTTCAGGGCGAGCACGCGCAGCTTAGCGCGATGCGCGAGGTGGATCTGTCCGAGTTTGACGTGGTCTGGCTCCGGCAGGATCCGCCGTTTGACATGCACTACATTACGTCAACGCATTTGCTTGATCGCTTGATGCCGGAAACACTGGTTGTGAACGATCCATTTTGGGTGCGGAACTATCCTGAAAAACTTCTTGTACTTGATTTTCCGCAACTGACCCCGCCAACAGCGATTGCCCGTGACCTTGATACGATCCGTGCCTTCAAGGACCGTTACGGGGATGTCATACTTAAACCGCTCTACGGCAATGGTGGAGCTGGAGTTTTCAAGCTGTCGGCAGATGACCGCAACCTGTCCTCTTTGCACGAACTCTTCACAACATTCAGCCGCGAACCGTTGATCGTACAGCAATTTCTACCGGATGTGTCCAAGGGCGACAAACGGGTGATTTTGGTCGATGGCCAGCCAGTCGGCGCCATCAACCGTGTGCCCGCTGCAGGTGAAACCCGCTCCAACATGCATGTTGGAGGGCGGCCCGAGAAAGTCGGCCTGACCGAGCGCGATCTCGAGATTTGCGCCACCATTGGCCCTCTGTTGAAGGAAAAAGGGCAAGTTTTTGTCGGCATCGATGTGATCGGTGACTATCTGACAGAAATCAACGTGACCTCTCCGACCGGTATACAAGAACTTGAGCGCTTTGATGGCATCAATGTCGCTGCGAAAATATGGGACGTGATCGAGACCAAGCGCGCATGAGCATAATGCGGCCGCTCCTCAATCTGTATTTACGCCTAACGGAACGTCCGCATCTGGCGCGTGTGTCAAACCCCGACAAGCTACGCCGATCCTTCGAGCGCAAGGCGCGGATGTTCTTTCATGCGCCCAGAGGCACGCGAAAACGTGAAACGATTTTGGGTGGTCGTCCAGCACTTGAAATTCAACCCAAAAATACGCCCACGCCCGACGCCCCGCTGGTTTTCTACCTGCATGGTGGCGGCTACATATTTGGCAGCCCCCGTGGATATGCGGCGACAGTGGCCCGACTTTGCAAAGAGGCCGGAGCGCGGGGTGTTGCGCTGGACTATCGCAAAGCCCCCGAGAACCCGCATCCCGCAGCCATCGAAGATGCATTGGCAGCTTATCTGGCTCTGCTTGAACAGGGCGAAAATCCCGCGCGTATTATCGTTGGGGGTGACAGCGCCGGAGGAGGGTTGACGCTGGCACTGATTGCGCAGCTTTGTGCCCAAGGGCATCCTTTGCCAGCGGGCGCGTTCGCTTTTTCGCCGCTGACGGACCTCACATATTCTGGCGCCTCCATCACGCAGAACGCGGCTTCGGACGTTGTTTTGCCAGCGACCCGCGTGCTGGATATGACACAAATTTTCGTGGGCGATGGCGCGCGCGAAGACCCACGCGCGTCACCGCTCTATGCAGATTTCTCAGGTGCGCCGCCGATCTGGTTGACGGCAAGCGACAGTGAAATTCTGCTCGACGATACAGTGAGGATGTCCGAGAGGTTGAAGACGGCAGGCGTGGACACGACGGTCACTATCCGTCACGGATTGCCCCATGTCTGGCCGATCTTTTTCAACGTTCTGCCCGAAGGTCGCGAGACATTGCGCGATGTGGCTGCGTGGATCAAGCAGCGGGTTGCGTAATGATACGATAGCCAATCGCTTCGGCAATATGGTGTCGCAGCACGTTCTCGGCCGCGTCCAAGTCAGCAATCGTCCGCGCCACGCGCAGAACACGGTGATACCCGCGCGCCGTTAAGCCCAAGCGGGCGGATGCGGTTTTCAGCAAATCCTGCCCGTTGCTGTCCGGCGCGGCGACCTCTTCGAACAGCTTGCCAGAGATGTCCGCATTGCAACGGACGCCGCTATGATTCTGATACCGCTGGGTTTGTATGGCGCGCGCTGTCGCGACGCGCTCGGCCACGACCGCCGATGGTTCACCCGCCGGGGCACTGGCCAAATCGTCATAGGCGACGGGCGGGACTTCAAGCCGGATGTCGAAGCGGTCCATCAATGGCCCTGAAATCCTGCCCAGATATTCCTCGCCGCAGATCGGTGCTTTGGAACAGGCGCGCGCGGGGTCTGGCAGGAAGCCGCAGCGGCAGGGATTGGCGGCGGCGACCAGTAGGAAACGGCAGGGGTATTTGGCGTGGGCGTTGGCGCGGCTGATGATGATCTCTCCAGTTTCAATCGGCTGGCGCAGGCTGTCGAGCACATTGCGTTGGAATTCCGGAAACTCGTCCAGAAACAGCACGCCATTATGGGCCAGCGACACCTCGCCGGGATTGGCCGTGCGCCCCCCGCCCGTCATCGCAGCCATCGATGCAGTGTGATGCGGGTCGCGGAAGGGGCGGTCTTGCGAGATACCGCCATCGCTCAAAAGACCCGACAACGAGTGGATCATCGAGGTTTCCAGCACCTCTTGCGGTGACAGCGGCGGCAGGATCGAGGGCAGACGCGAGGCCAGCATCGACTTCCCCGCGCCGGGGGTGCCGACCATCATGATGTGATGACGGCCCGCCGCGGCAATCTCCAGCGCGCGTTTGGCGAATTTCTGACCCTTTACGTCCTGCAAATCGCGCCCCTGATCGCCGCGGTGCAAATCGCCGGGCGCGGCGGGGGGCAGCACGTGGGATCCGGTGAAATGATGTAGGGCCTCGCGCAGGCTCGCCGGGGCAATCACATGGGTTTCGCTTACCCAAGCCGCCTCTGGCCCAGACGCACCGGGACATAGCAAGGTTTTGTCATTCTCGGACGCCGCCAAAGCCGCAGGCAACGCGCCTTTGACAGCAATCAGCGAGCCATCCAGCGACAATTCCCCCAGCGCCATCGTCTGCTGTGCGACCTCGCCGGGGATCAA
>CAZPXE010000017.1:0-20438 GCA_964590545.1 uncultured Rhodobacterales bacterium
AACATGCTCCGCAATCCGATCCGGAACCAACACAGCCGCGCCAAGCTCAGAGGATTTCAGAGAAAGCAGTTGGGTCTGTTCGGCGTCAGTGAGGCGTGGAATGTCCTTAAAGTCCGACCATTCACCGGCAGCAAAAAGCTCTACAGCTGCATTGAACGTGTCGGACAGAGCGGTGGGATCTATGATGTTGCGATAGTCCGGATTTACGGCGATGCGGTAGGAAAACGTGCCCGACTTGGGATCGTTGGTAATGTGAAAACTGATTGGGCTCGCTTCGCGTGTTTCCACAAGCGACGAGGAAGATCCGGGCGGTAGTGGAAAACCGCCAAAGCCCGGCACATAGGACATTGTGACATCAAAGAGCGGGCTGTCTTGCAGGCTGGACTGTCCGATTTCCCGGTACAGCGCATCGAGCGGGAGGCGATTGTGTTTGAGGTCGTCGTCAAGCTGTTCATCGAGCGCAGCGACGCAGTCTTCCAGCGACCACCAATCTTCAAACGTGATCCGGACCGGGATCAGACCGGCGATCATGGCAACGGATTGAAGGCTGCTTTTGTCGCGGCGGTGTAGAGCGAGGCCGAAGCTCAGGTCTGTGCGGCAGAAGCGGCGGGCGAGGGTAACGGCAAACAGACCAAAGAGGGCGCGGTGTGGGAGAAGCTTGGCCTGTTCGGCGGCTTCGGTAAATCCGCTGCTTTCAGGGATGTCGTGGAAGACGATTGATGCAAAGGGATCGTTTGTCGGAGTTTTGTCAGCCGGAAGCAACCGGGGCGGGATGGTGTCGTAGCGTTCTGTCCAATAGGTGAGGTCCGTCTGAAATTGTTTGGATGCGTTGTACTCTTCATCCTGCTGCAAAAGAGGCGCCATTGCGCTTGTGGGGTGCGCAGTTTGCGGTTGGTTGCCCAGCATGGACAAATAGATTTGCAGCAATTGGCCTAGCGCGATCTGAACGGCGACCGTATCGACAATGATGTGGTGAAAGCTCAGCCCGACGAAACTGAGCGCGCCGATTTTGACAAGATCGACCCGCCATAGCGGCGCATCGCCAAAGGGCATTGGGTCTCGGAACATTTGTTCCAGATAGCGTTCAAAAGCGGCATCCGGGTCTTCGTCGGTATCAAGTTCGCAGACGGTCAGAGGCGCGGTGCAATCGCGTGTAACCCATTGCCGTGGTTTTGTGTCGTCAATTCGTGTGCGCAACGCGTCATGGTTCGCGGCAAGTTGTTCCAAGGCGGACCGCAAGACCTCTTCATCAAAGGGCTGATCGGTTTTGAACCGCCCACCGAGGCGATAGCCGCTCGCATTTGAAATTTGGGTGTCAAACCACATCATCACCTGCGCATTGCACAGGTTCATATAGGCAGGTTCGCTCAGGTCATGTGCCGACATCTTTTACCCTTTGCTCTCGGGCGCACCGCTGATTGCGGTGTGCCGAGTGCGATCAATAATGTAACGTGCTTAGGCTGCTGACTTGTCGAGGTCAGACTGGCCATCAGAACCGCTTGCGGCGTCCTGGTCTGGTTCGAGCCCAAGAAGTGTGAAGACAAAATCCGAAACGGCTGTCAGCGAGTCGGCCCCTAGAAGCTGCATCACGGGGATGGATTGCCCCACGTCCTTCTCCAGCGATCCGGCAAGCTCGACTGCCATCAGGGAATCGAGGCCAAGATCGCCCAATGCGTTCTGAGGGTTCACCAACTCTGCGTTTGTGCCAAGTACGCGTGCCGTCGATTCAACGATCCGGTTAAGAATGAAGCTGCGCTGCTCCTCCTTGGGAAGGTCCTTGACCAGATCGGCAAGCGTTTCGTCTGCCTGCAAGGCCGCTGACGTGTCGTTTGGCAGGATCGGTTCAAAGCGCGGCGTGCCTGCTGCCGGTAACATCTGTTGCAAGCGAGACAGATCAAGGCGCGCAACGCTGGCCCGCTTGGCACCCGATGCACAGAGCCTGCCGAGGTCTGCCAGAGCCTGATCAGCCGGTGTTGCGTCCAGACCTGTTCGGGACTTGAGCATGTCGCGGACATTTTCGTGCCGTGTCAGGAAGCCTGCATCAAGGATCGCGCCCCAACCGACCGACAGGGCCGGCAAACCGCGCGCATGGCGAAGCTCGCACAGGGCGTCGAGATAAAGGTTGGCGGCCACATAAGCGCCTTGGCCCGGGTTTCCGACAACTGACGAGATGGACGAATACAGAACGAACATCTCAATCGGGTCGTCTTGGGTCAGCTCGTGCAGATGCGATGCGCCCAGCATTTTGGCGCTGAACACGTTTGAAACCTGCGCCTGTGTCATGTTCTCGATCGGTGCGTCTTCGATCACGGCGGCTGAGTGGATCACGCCTGTAAGTGGGGCCATCTCAGCGCGCACATCGGACAGGACGGCATCCAACTCTGATTTCTGCGCGACATCGGCAGCGAAGGCGCGGACTGAGACACCCGCTTCTTCAAACGCTTGAATTGCTTGTTTGGCGGCATCGGTGCTTGCGCCCGAACGAGAGACAAGGGCAAGGCTCTTGGCCCCTTGATCGACAAGCCATTTTGACGTGGCAAGACCAAACCCACCCAAACCGCCAGTCACCAGGTACGTGCCGTCGGCGCGTATCTGACTTTTGGAATGGATAACATGCAGGGTCTCGGGACGGTCGAGTTCCATTGAAACGACCAGCTTGCCGACATGGCGTGCCTGTTGCATTGCCCGGAACGCTTCGGATGCGCGCGACAGGGGAAAGACCTGATGCGGCAGCGGTTTAAGCGTTCCGTTGGCAAAGAGATCAATGACCTCGCCGAACATGCGTTGTGCAAGAGCAGGGCGTTCAATCAACAGCGTATCTGCGTCTATCCCAAAGTACGACAGATTGTTGCGGAAGGGACGCAGGCCGATGCGGCTGTTCTCGTAGAGGTCACGTTTGCCGATTTCGAGGAACCTGCCGAATGGTTTCAGCATCCGCAGGTTCTTCAAGATCGCCTCACCCGCCAGCGAGTTTAGAACCACATCGACGCCTTGGCCGTTGGTTATTTTCATTACGTCATCGGCAAACTCAAGCGTTCTTGAGTTCAACACATGGTCTACGCCCAGCATTTCGAGCATCCGGCGTTTTGCAGGCGAGCCTGCCGTGCCGATGACGATCGCGCCTTTCATCTTGGCTATCTGGATGGCGGCAAGGCCAACACCGCCTGCTGCGCCGTGAATCACGACTGTCTCGCCGGGCTCAAGCCGCGCCAGATAGTCAAGACCGTACCACGCTGTCAGAAACACGGTCGGCACTGTAGCAGCGCCGGCGTAGGACAGGCCGTCCGGAATTTTGGCAACAGATTTCGCAGCCGTTTTCACATGAGTGCCAAAGCACGAGGATGCGAAGGCCATCACCCGGTCGCCAGCTTTGACATGCGTCACATCCGGGCCCACGCGGACCACTTCACCGGCACATTCCATCCCGATGGTCGGGCCCGAAAAGCCGTGCTCAACCGCTTCTTCGGGCAGCATGCCCATACACCAAAGCACATCGCGGAAGTTCAGTCCTGCCGCTTTCACTGCGATTTCCACGTCGTCATTTGCAGGCTCTGAGCGGTCCAATTCGCGCAGGTGCAGGGACTCAAGCCCGCCTTGCGGTGTGAAGTCGAGCGTATAGGTCTCTGATTTCAAACCGGCATAGCGCGCTTCGTCGGAAGGCTTCGTGATCCGCTCGCGGTTCACATAACGATGGCCCGCCACAAGCTGCACCTCGGTCTCGGCATCCATGCGCGAAACTTCGGCGGCGAGAGCTGCGGCATCGGCCCCGTGCAAATCAACAAGCCGCACATCCAGCCCCGGATATTCGTTGCCAATGACGCGGCCCATCCCCCAAAGCGTGGCTTCAGCTGGGTCCGCTGGCGCCGAACCGGTTGCCGTCGCAAACGCGCCTTGTGTGGCAATCACGAGGTTGCATTCGAAATCCTGACGCACCAGTTCCAAAGCGCGTACCAGACCGGCAAGCGCCACGGTACGGCGCACTTGACGGCTGTGCAGATCCGCCGTGCTATCGGCTGCGCCAAGGACCAAAACACGCTGCGGCTCCGCTTCGTTCAGAAGGTCTTGCATCGCATCTACGGCTGCTTCGCCACCCTCGGCGGGCAGGGCTGCCATCGTTGTGCTGTGCCCAAGCTGGGTCAGTTCGGCATCGATCGCGGCCGCGAACGCATCGCCCTCGGACAGGATAAGGATGCGTTTAGGCGCGATATCCGGGGCCTGCTGCGCGCCGTGCGCAGCTTTGGTCCCGATCAGGAGTTCCACCCCACCGCTGTGCAAAACGCGTTCGTCTGACAGGCCGACCTGACGCAGGGTGCTAGGCTCGAGCCTTAGCGCGATGTCATTGATCAAAAAGCCCGTCGCCGACCTTGATGGCGTGACGATCATCAGTTTCGCGCCATTCGCCATCACCTGCGCGATGTTCTCAACGACCGATCCAGGCCGACCTGCCAGCGTGTAAAGGCCGGTTCCGATCACGAGGTCGAAATACCCCTCCGGCAAACCTTGTTCGACCAGATCCGTCTCAGGATTAGCAGTCATGGCGCGCATGAACTTATGTGAGGCCAAACGCCGTTCGACCCGAGCAACCGACACGTCGGATACATCTGTAAAGCAATAATCGGCTCGTTCCGCCGGGATGTTTGGCAGGATCCACGAGGTCAACCCGCCAGTGCCACCGCAAAGCTCCAGCACGCGCATAGGCCGATCTTCTGGCCAAGTTTCCAGCATATCTTGCAACGTGGCAACGGCGAGCTTGTTCAACTCTGCCGCAAAGGGCGCCGTGTCGTGAAGTTGTTCCGCAAGCGCGGCACTTGGCGGGGGCACGTCCTTACCTTTCAGCCGTGCAGCAAGATCATCACCTGCTTGCAGGAGCAGAAGCAGTTCGGCTTGTTGAGCGGGATAGTCCCGGAAGGCGTCGGTCCAAAGTGTTTCAACATCGGCAATGTTTGCATCGCCCCATGTCCAGGACTTGCCGGATTGTGTGACGTGGCCGCTTTCCACGGCGATCTCCAGCATGCGGGTCAGCATGGAGCCTTGCGCACGGCCGATCCGCGCGTTCTTGGCGAACTCACCAAGGGTGAAAGTCGCCGCCTGTGGTCGCAGATCGTCCAAGGCGCGCAGAACAAACCCTTGCGCAATCCGTTCAAGGATTTGATCAATATCGCGATCTCCGGGAATGGCAGTCACTTTAGTCTCGGGCGTCGTCAGCGCGGGCAGTCTGCCGCGATTAACGACTGCGGTATCCGGGCGCCACCATTCTGACGTGAAGGGCGAGGCTGTTTCGCCGGTCAGGTTCGCCTTTTGGCATCGCGCGCCGCTCAGAGACAGGACAACCGTGCCGTCCATATCAAGCAGTGTCAGCTCTGCGACTACGGAGCGTTCGGATTCGCGCACTATCACCACATGGCACAGCAATTCAGCAGGCAGCGGCGCATAGTTTCTAATCCGTTCGAACGAGACCGGGATTGTGGATACGTTGCGTTTGTCCAGTTGTGCAACCAGCGGGATGATCCCCTGAATACAGCTGTCGAACACCGCCGGATGGCAGCGGAAATCCTCAAGACCGCCCTCTTTCAGATAGTCGAGCCGGATGGTCGCGAGCGCTTCGCGTTTCTCTGCGGTTGCCTCGGTCATCTGCACCTTGGTGACACCTTGGAACAGTGGCCCATAGTCCAACCCGCGACGGCTGGCCTCTTGGTAGTGTTCTTGCGCTGAGATCTCGACCGACAATCTTGAGCGGAGCGCGCCCAGATCGAGTTTGGGCGCGTCTGCGTCCTCGACAAGACTCAAGCGACCCCGCACGTGCAACTGATGGTCTGCTGCGTCGCTGTCTTTGCGCGAATTGACCTCCGCCGTGTTGTCGCGATCATCGACCGAAGTTTGAACAATCGGGTCAAACTGATCCGTCAGGACCAAAGGCCGCATGATCTGGAAGTCTTCAATGTCGATGATATGGTCATCACCCCATTTCTGCTGTGCCGCAGAGATAAGCAGTTCCAAATATCCCGCTGCCGGGAACAGGGCGCTGTCCTGAACCACATGGTCGGCGAGGAAACGCAAGACATTCTTATCCAGCGCCGCTTCCCAAGTCCCGTTTGCAGCCGGCAGACGCGCACCCAGCATTGGGTGGGCTTTTTCGGTTGGCATAAAGGCGTTCGGCAAAGGAACCGCCCCGCGCCAGTGGCGTTCGCGCTGCCATTGGTACTTGGGCAGATCCGGCAAGCGGGCCGGGCGCTGATAGAGCGTGTGCAAATCCACGGCCCCATTGGCATAAGCTTCGGCAATCGCGTTGCTCAGGTTCTTCAGATCGGATTCCGGGCGGTCCTTTCCGGGCCGTCGCAGCGTGCCGAAAGATGTTGCCATCGCGCCTTCGGCTTTGGCGGTCTGATCGATGTAGTCCTTCAGGACCGGATGCGGGCCGACCTCGATGAACAGGTCGACATCAAAATCTGACAGCACCTTGGACACCGCGCCGACAAAGTTGACGGGCTGGCGGACGTTGTCGAACCAGTAATGTGCGTCAAGCGTCTGCCCGTCCACTTTTTCGCCGGTAACGGTCGAGATGAAGGGGATTTGGCATGTGGCGGGCGAAAGCCCTGCCAATGCGGACAACAGGTTGTCCTTTGTCGTTTCCATCGCTTTGGTGTGGAATGGATACTCCAACTTAAGAACACGCGCGAACTGGCCGTCTTGGGTGACTTTATCGACCAGTTTTGCCAGGGCGTTTTCGTCACCCGCGACAGTGACCGCCGAAGGACCATTGATCGCTGCAATCTCAAGCCATCCGCCGATTTCGGAGATGGCCTGCTTCGCCGCCTGTTCGGAAAGGCCAAGCGCCGCCATCTTGCCAACGCCTTCGGTCGTGGCTTGCTCGTGCGAGCGGTGGAAGATGAGTTGGGTCGCTTGTTCAAGCGTCAGGGCACCGCTGATGCAAGCCGCTGCAACCTCGCCGACAGAGTGGCCGAGTACGACGGCAGGACGGATGCCCGCGCCAATCAGCACCTCGGTCAACGCAATCTGCTGCGCAAAAAGCATCGGCTGGGCAATTTCGGTTTTCGCGATCCGATCCTCGGCCTCTGGTTTTGACATCTCATCCAACAAGGACCAGCCAGACAGCGGTTGGAATATCGCGTCAATCTGTTCGATCTTGGTCCGGAACACCTCGTTGCTTGCCAGCAATTCGCGGCCCATGCCCCACCATTGCGGGCCATTGCCCGAAAAAACGAAGGCGGTCGGAACCTGATCTGAAGCGGCAGACCCGCTTGCGACACCTGCCACGGGGTCATTCGCCAGCCATGTTTCCAGCTTGCTTGCGGCGCCTGCCGCGTCGTTTGCAGCGACGGCCAAACGCATGCGCAACGCGGACCGACAGGCAACCGCGGCATGCGCAATCTTAGCATACTCCGCGTCTGGCTGGCGCAGCAGCTTTACGTATTCTGCCGCAACCGCACGCAAAGCATCCAAAGAACTTGCCGACAGGATCAGATGGTCAGGCGCGTTCATTTCAGCAGCGCATTCAGGTGCGCGATACTCTTCTACGATGGCGTGTGCGTTCGTCCCGCCAAACCCGAAGGAATTGACGCCGATCACAACCGGATCTTCCGGCATCGGCAGGGGCTGGTCGACAACCTTCAAACGCCATTCGTCGAACTCAATCTTCGGGTTCGGGGTGTTATAGTGAAGGTTCGCTGGAACGGTGCGGTGCTTGAGCGACAAAAGCACTTTTGCCAGCCCAGCAATGCCCGAGGCAGGCTCAAGGTGTCCGATATTGGATTTCACCGAGCCGATGTGGCACAGGCTCCCATCAGAGCGCGTGGCGCCAAGCACTTTGCCCAGTGATCCACATTCAATCGGATCGCCAACAGACGTTCCCGTCCCGTGGGCTTCGACATAGAACACGCGCTCAGGCGCGATGCCTGCTTCCGTATATAGCTCATCCAGAAGCGTAGCCTGCGCATCACCGTTTGGCATGGATAGGCCCATGGTCCGGCCATCAGAGTTGATGCCGGTGCCACGCAGAACGCCAAGAATTCGGTCCCCGTCTGCTTCGGCATCCACAAGCCGTTTGAGCAAGACAAGCCCACCGCCTTCGGAACGCACGTAGCCGTTGCCGCTTTCATCAAAGCTCTTGCAGCGCCCGTCAGGCGACAGCATCGAGGCACGCGCGAAGCCAAGCCAGGGCCGCGTGTGCATCAAAACGCTGACGCCGCCTGCCAAGGCCGCATCACATTCGCCATTTTGAACCGCCTGCGCTGCCTGATGCAGACAGACAAGGCTGGATGAACACGCCGTATCCACCGCAAAGCTGGGGCCATGCAGGTCAAACACATAACTCAGGCGGTTGGCTGCGATGCTGAAAGCTGACCCTGTGTTCGAATAGGCGTCCGGACCTCCATCCGCCATCATTTGTGCATAATCATTGCTAGAGATACCGACGTACACGCCAATGTTCTGGCCCGCCGTGCCGCGCGGCGGCAGCCCTGCATCTTCGAAAACTTCCCATGCGAGTTCCAGAAGCAGGCGCTGCTGAGGATCAATCTGCTGCGCCTCGCGCGGTGAGATCCCGAAAAAGTCGGCGTCAAACCCGTCTATCTGATCCAGCATCCCAAACGCTTTGGTGTAGATGCGATCTGTCCGGTCCTGGTTGGCGTTGTGCCAACTGAGATCCCAGCGACTGCCGTCAACTTCGCCGACTGCGTCTCGACCTTCGATCAGCGTGTTCCAAAGCTCATCCGCAGAGTTTGCACCGCCGGGGAAACGTCCGCTGAGACCTACTATCGCGACTTCGCAAGAACGGTTCGGTTTGGTTGACGCAACTTTACTGTTGGCTTCCTTCAAAGTCATCGGTTCATCCACTCACTAACCGGCCAAAAAAAGGACCAGCACACCCGTGCGCCGCGCGGATCGCACGTCGCACTTGTTTCAAACATGTAAAGAGAGAAGGCTTCGACAGAATCGCCGCCATTCCTCCAGTCACCCCCGACTGACATCCGGCGGTGATTAAAACCGCTCAGACGTTCAATGGCTTAGCATATCATTTTGCCGATTCTATAAGAAAGTTGACATAACGGTGAATTTTTTTGATTTTTTGAGAAAAATAGCAAGTGTTTCCGAATTCAGCTTTCCCAAAGTGAACCGAATATGAAATTTCTCGCGTTAGAATTGCGATTTGGCTTTCTGATTGTGCGGCATTTCCGAAATTTCGAAACGCTGGGCGGTCCTGAGAATCAGTGGCAATTCTTTGGGCAGCAGACGTCGAATGGTGGCGCTCGAAACGCGCAAAACCAAAATCGTCGCCGCAATTTTTTTCGCAACCGCACCGTTTGGTCACCCGCTCCAAGACTGCCAATGTGATGCCCATTCAGCACGTGCGGGCATCTATATGGGGGCACCGGCGTTTCATGCGTTGTTTGGATGCGCTTGTCTTGGCACATTAGGTGCCGACCCGGCGCAGATCGGGCGCAATCGAGTAGGCAGACCCAATGACCGATTTTTTCGCATTAAACTTGCGGATGGTAATGCCGTGCGAATCCGCACTTCGGCGATGGCGTATCGGCGTGTGCTGTTTGGGTATTGCCACCACAGTAATGGCCTGCGCGCCACCAATCGACGGCGCGCGACCCACGTTTGCATTTGCCAATGGCTGGCAAAACGCGAAGACTGTCGGGTCACAGCGCTTCGATGAGGTAGCTTGGTGGCGTGGTCTGGACGATCCTGTGCTGAACACTCTTGTCGCCACTGCCCTGAAAGGCAGTCCGGATCTGGCCGCCGCCCGGCTGCGGGCCAAGGCCGCGCGTCAGGAAACCGGGACGGTGCAAGATAAACTGGCCGTGTCCCCGGACGCGGAAGTCACTTATAGCGATGGCGAATTCAGCACGGCCGATCGCGTCCAGCGAGCCGGCCTGCAATACAGCTTCGACTTTGATCTTGGCCGCGCGCGCGAGGCTGAACGTTTCGGTGCGCTGGCACGCGCCGCCGTGGCTGGGGCGGAAGAAGCCGCCGCGCGTTTGCTATTGATCGGAGAGGTTTCTGAAGCATATTTGGCTCTGCGGCACGCGCAGGCGACTTTGGCGCATATTGATCGTGGATTGCGCAGACAGCGCAAGGCGGTTGCAATCGCGGCGGATCTTGAAGCCGCAGGGCAAGCCACCCAAGTCGGCAGCCTGCGGGGCAAGGCCCGCCTTCAACGCTTAAGGGCAGATCGCATACGGGCCAGTTCAGAGATCGAGATTCAAACGGTGCGTCTTACGATTTTGACGGGCATGAACGCTGGCGCCTTGCCGAGCGACCTGGCGAGCGCGCTGAAAGACCGCAAACCCCAACCGAAGCCGCGGCTCGCGCCTAATCCCAAAGTGCCAGCAGACTTGTTGCGCAACCGGCCTGACCTGCGTGTTGCCGAGGGCAATTACAACGCGGCGCGCGCGGCGCTTGGCAGCTCCCGCGCCGCGCTCTATCCCCGGCTGTCCCTGACAGGGGTCATCGACCAGCGGGATGTAAAGCTAGGCTCTGCGACACAATCAGGCGATCTGCGCAGCATCGGCCCGTCGCTTCGGCTTCCGGTTCTGCCGCTGCGCGCCGCACGGGCAACGGTTGCCGCATCTGAAACGCGTGTCGAGGCAAGCTATCAGGCGTGGACGGCATCGGTGTTCAATGCTCTGTCCGAGGTCGAGACCGCGCTGCTGCAATATGGAAGAACCGCACAGGTCGAAACGGCCCTATCTACGTCTGTGCGGCTCAACAGCAAAGCATACATGTTGATGCAGGAAGCCGCGAAAGAAGGTGAAAGCAGTCTTGCGGATCTTGCGGCGCTGGAGGCAGAATTGTTCGACGCGGAAACCCAGCATATCGATGCGCGACTCGACCGGGCCCGCAGCTTCGTAAATCTGAACTTGCGACTCGGTACAGGTTCTTCCGAGGAGGCGTCCTGACGTCACTGGGCCTTTGGTGGGCGCGAAGGTATGCGCTCTGTGTCACAACGAAACGGTGATTTCTACGGTAAGGCGAAGACTGTACCGCTTTTCTAAACAATCATGCTGTTTAATTAGAATTGTCTTTTGCGGAATTGAAAAAGCGTGGCTTCTTTACCTATCTCTTCCTTTTTTATTACATTTTGGGATAACTTGCGCCATATTAAGGCCTTACCGCCGGCCAAATTGGATAAGTCCGATAAAGGCGGTCAAGTTGATTGCATTGTAATTAGGGTAAGCGGGTCAGACGATGCGCAGGCGTGGAACATGGCTGGCATTTTTGGGTGTATTAGTTTGCGTTGTCGCAGCACTGTACCCGTTTGGGCATGAACCATTTGCCGCCAAGGCACCGGTAGAGTCCAAAGCTCCCCCCACGCCACCTGTCGTTCGGGGTGAGCCGGTAGCAACGATGACGTTAGTCATCTTGGATCAAATCCAGATATACCGCAGCTTTCCGGGCCGAATTGAGGCGCCTCGCAAGACCGAAATCGGGTTCCAGATCAACGGGCTTTTAGCAGAGATCGCTGTACAGGAAGGCGACCCGGTGTCGAAAGGCGACGTGCTGGCGCGGCTTGATGCCGAAGCGATAGAGGTCGAGTTGAAAGGCCTGCGTGGCTCTTTGGCCGGATTGCAGGCGCAGAACCGTTTGGCCCTGCAGGACGTGAAACGCCTTGAGCGTCTCGTCGCCAGCGGATCTGCCCCGGCAAAGTCTCTTGAACAGGCTCGCGCCAGCGAGATTTCGACGCGAACGGCCCTGTCCGAGGCAGAAGCGGCGGTGGCGGGCGCCGATTTACGCTTGCGCCAGACTGAACTGCGCGCCCCGGCTGACGGGTATGCGGGAGCTGTTCTGGCGCGCAGGGACGAAACCCTCGCGGCCGGGCAGGCTCTGGTGTCGATCTTTGAAAACGGAGCCAACCGTTTGCGCGTTGCCCTTCCCCCGAACCTTGATCCGACCGTTTTGCGCAACGCACGCCTTGACGTGAACGGGCAGGAAGTCCCTGTCACACTTGCATCGGTCCGGCCAGACATTGATCCTGCGTCCAACAGCCGTTCCGCAGTATTCGCCGTCGAAGATCAACCGCCGGGAACACCGGGGCCAACTCTGCTTCCAGGGCAGACTGGTAAGCTGGTGGCCGCTGTCACGCAGCCCATGCGCGGTGCCTGGGTGCCGCTAGATGCCCTGCGTCCAAATCCCGAAGGCACTTGGATGCTGATCGGCCTGTCCAAAGAGAGCATCGCGGAACGCATCGACGTAGAGGTTCAATACATGCGCAAGGACGAAGCCTTCGTCTCGGGTGGTTTCGCAGGTGGTCAGCGCGTCGTAGCTGCTGGAATACATAAGGTGGTGCCCGGTCAACTGCTGCTCGACCGAACATCGTCCCGGCCATGACCAAACTTGTCGACTACTTCTATCGTGAACCGCGGCTTGTAATTCTGTGTGTTGTTCTGACCATTGTTGGTGGGCTGTCAGCGCTTTGGTCTCTTGGGCGGCAAGAAGATCCGACGCTGACAAACCGATATGCCTCCATCGTCACAGAATACCCCGGTGCGGAACCTTCCATCGTCGAGGCGCTGGTGACGGCAGCGATTGAGGATCAGATCAAATTGATCTCGGACATAGACACCTATTCCAGCAACTCGTTGCGAGGTGTCTCAAGTATCAATGTGGCCGTGAAGGACGATCTGAGCGCGGTCGAGATTGATCAGGTTTGGTCCGATCTGCGTACGGCTGCTCTGCGCGCGCAGGTGCAGTTTCCACCAGGCGCCGCCCCCCCCCGGATCGATACTGAGGGGATCACGGCCTACACAACCGTGGTCGCAGTAGAGATTGCCGACGACTCTGTCGCGTTGAATGTAGCGGCGCGCGTTGCCCGGCGCCTTGAACGGGATCTTCGCGCCATTCCGCTGACCCGCGCCGTAGATCTGTTCGGTCAGCCGCAAGAAGAAATAGCCGTTATCCTCGACCCATCGAGCGCGCTTGCCAGTGCTTCCCCGGTCGGTCGAATTGCCGAGGCGATCATTGCGTCCAACGATCCGGCGCTGGCCGGACGGCTTGCCGGGGCAGGCGTTGAATTCAACCTCGTGATGTCTGAGCGCTTGTCCTCGGTAAGCGATCTGCGCGAGGTGCCCCTTCCCGCAGGGACGACTGATTTCATACCCCGACTCGGTGACGTGGCAGAAATCCGACGCCAGTTGAGCGAGCCTCAAAGCTCTGTTGCATTCTCGCAAGGACGCCGCGCCATTCTGGTGGCAGCGGTTCTGGATGACGGGGCGCAAGTGGATCGGTGGATGCGCCTTGTGCGCGAAGATGTCGAGAAGCTGTCACGTGATTTGCCGCAAGGCCTGCGCGTGTCGGTCCTTTTTGATCAAAGCAGTTACACGACTGACCGTTTGCTGGACGTGGGGTTGAACCTGCTGATTGGCGTCGGGCTGGTGTTCGCGGTGTTGACAGTGACGCTGGGCCTGCGCGCAGCGGCTGTGGTTGGAATGATGCTGCCGATGGTCAGCCTCGCGACGCTGGCGAGTTTTATGTTCCTTGGTTTGCCCTTGCACCAGATGTCTCTGACAGGGCTGATCGTTGCTTTGGGGCTGGTCGTGGATGCGTCGATAGTCACCACCGATACCGTGCGGCGCAAGCTCGATGCAGGGGAGCCGCGCGCTGTAGCGGTGCGGCTGGCGACGGATCGCGTGCTACTGCCGCTGGCGGCCTCTACGGTGACGACGATCCTCACATTCCTGCCGATGATCATGCTATCGGGTGATGTGGGGGACTTCGTGCGCACCATCGCAATTGCCGTGTCGATCATGTTGGTCTGGTCTTTTGTGCTGACGCTCATCCTGGTGGGGCCGCTGTCAGCTTTGCTGCTGCCACGGCGCGACCCTGTGCCGAACAAAACGGGCGGGCGGAAAGGTGTTCTATTCCGTTTGCTGCGTTTCGCAATGAACTGGCCTCTTCTCTCCATCACCATCGCAGCGGTAGGTCCCGTCGTCGGCTTTGTGCTGTTCCTTGGCGTGCCATCACAGTTTTTTCCGTTGGCGGAACGCAACCAGTTTCACCTGTCGGTGACGTTGCCAAACCATGTGGGCATCGGACGAACCGAAGACCTGGTAACGCGCGTCGACGCGTATCTCGACGGTATCGAGGGGATCACCGGGCGCTACTGGGTGGCTGGTGGATCTGCGCCTGCGTTTTACTACAACATCGTCAGTCAGAACACGAACAATCCCAGCTATGGCCAGGCCATGGTGACAACCGACACACCTGCCCGCGCCCGCGAGATCCTCGCCACACTGCAACAAGACCTGCGGCAGCGTTTTCCAGAGGCCCGTGTCAGTGTGCAGGTCCTCTCCCAAGGGCCGCCGGTAAACGCGCCAATCGCATTTCTGATCTACGGGCCAGAGCTTTCGGAACTTCGGCGCATTGGGGCCGAGGCGCAACAGGCCATCGCCGCGCTTCCCGAAGCCTCGCAGGTCATTGGCGGGCTGACGAACGGCCTGCCACAGCTTCGCTTCGACGTGGATGAGGTCGCAAGCCAATTCCTCGGCCTCGATCCGGCATCACTGGCGGCACAAATCAGGGCGGGTATGGTCGGCGCAGATGCGGGGTTCCTGATGGAAGCGGGTACACGGCTGCCGATCCGCGTTAAATTCCCGGAGGACGTGCGCAGCAATCCCGAAGCGCTTCTAGACCTGCCGATCAAGCTGCCCTTTCCCGCCGCGAACGGCGCGGCACAAACTGTCCCGCTCTCAACCCTCGCGCAGCCGCGACTTGAGGTGATCGAACCGCTTATCTACCGCTTCAGCGGCGAGCGCATGAACTATATCCTGGCTTATCCGCACTCGGATGTCCTGCCGGCGACCCTGTTCGAGAAGGCCAAAGCAGAGATGGATCGCATCACCGAGACTCTGCCGGCAGGTTATCGGATTGAGCTGTCCGGTGCAGCTGAAGGGCGCAGCGCAACAGTTGACAGTCTGGCGTCGCAGGCCCCGCTTATCGCCGTGCTGGCGATCGCGACGCTGGTTCTGACCTTCCAGTCTTTCCGTTTGACCCTTGGGACGCTGATTGTCGCGCTGATGTCGACGGGATTGTCGCTATTTTCGGTCGCTATTATGGGATACCCGTTTGGAATCAACGCTCTGATCGGCGTCATCGGCTCGGTCGGGGTGTCTGTCAACGCGTCAATCATCATCTTCACTGCGCTACGAGACAACCCCATGGCGGCAGCGGGCGATGTGGATGCCGCAACGCAAGAGGTGCTGGACGGCGCACGGCATATCATTTCGACAACGCTCACGACCTTCGGGGGCTTCCTGCCGCTGATGCTGGGTGGGGGCCTGTTCTGGCCGCCCTTCGCAACCGCGGTCGCGGGCGGCGTGTTGCTGTCGTCCGGCCTAGCTTTCCTCTTTGCCCCGGCATGGTTCAAGCTGTTCCATCCAGAAAAACGTTTCGAACTCAGGTTGATCCATCTTTCAAAGCAGAAAACCCTGTCTGGGCCTTGGCCAGCCAGCCAAAAATCGCTCCCGATAAACCCATTCCGTGCGCCGCCAGAAAACCCCCGGACACGATCACTATTTCGATCCCGGCATCGCCGGGATCTTCGCCGAAATCAGTTGTCGGCGTGAGCGACCTTTGCCCTTGGGCTTACTGCCAGAGCCGCAAGATTTATGGGTCCTGAGCCTAGCCTCGCGCTAGAATTTGCTTTGAAACTGGGCGTCGTGGAACTGGTCGAACGGGATAACGCGCCCCGTATTTGCAACAGTCTGGCAAACCTGCGAGCAGGGCATCACTGCTTGGGAGGGACGTCGTTAGCCATAGAGGCGTTCCAACAAATTGTTGCTGGCTCTGGCGATCAACATCTGAATTGGAAGATCAGCGGAGTCAGCTCCTGCGGTCATATTGTTTTTCTCGGTTATCGAGACTTGCCGCATGGGTCCTGACCCTAGGGGTTGGGCCCATAAATGGTTGCCGAAAGCGGATTGTGAAGGTCTTCGAGACATCGCCAACAAGGTCAGTTCTATTGGGTGCGTAGTTTAGCGCAGGGATTGTTCAAACTGATAGTGCCGTAAATCCGCGGCACTCTCTTGTTTGTATGACGTTAAGCTGCATGCGGCAGGGAAACCGTAAAGCAAGCGCCACCGTCTTTGTTTTCTGCAGAGATGTGTCCGGACATTGCGGTGACCGTGCCGAAGCTAATTGACAAACCAAGACCGGTACCTTTGCCGGGTTCCTTGGTTGTAAAGAACGGTTCAAACAACCGGTCCAGAATTTGATCAGGGATGCCACCGCCGCTGTCTTGAATGGTCACAACATGCGCGCTTTTATCGTTTTCTTGGACTGCGATGCGTATTTCTTTGGTGTCAGTTGCGTTAGCTTCGATCGCGTCGCGGGCGTTGCTTATCAAGTTCAGCAAGACTTGCTCGAAGATCACTTTTTCACCCGTCACGATCACGGGGTTGTCCGGCAGGTCCACAGCCAGATGAATGTCCATGGTTTGTAGCTGAGTTCGTGCAAGGCTAGCGACTTCTTGCGCGGCGTCACACAGGTCAAACGGTTTGTGGATGCCTTCGGCTTTGCGTCCAAATATGCGCATGTGATTAATGATTTGCGATGCGCGCTCTGTTTGTTCGGCGATGCGCGTGAATTTGCCGGACAAGTAATCCATATCGCAAGCGCCCTTTTGAATCCGCTTTACCGAGTTGGAGGCGGCCATGCGGATCACACCGAGTGGTTGGTTCAGTTCATGCGCCACGCCGGTCGCCATCTCGCCGAGGGTTGCCATTTTTGATGCTTGAACAAGCTGGTTCTCGGAACGGCGCCGTTCAGTGATGTCCTTGGCGGAAACGACCCAACCTATGTTGCTGACAAAGGTAATCGACGTGAGAAAGACACGATCCCCATCACGCAACACTTCGAATGGCGCTCCGTTGCCGATCCGCCGTTTCTTCTTGATCCAGTCCAAGGCAGAATCGGACACGTCCGGGAATGTGTTCTGAGCAAGGCCCTCGTTCACGAAGTCGAGCAATGTGAAATCGTTTGGAAGCGCGTCGATGATCGATGCGTTATACTCCTGAAAGGCCATGTTCATAAACAAAACTTCGCCGGTTTTTGCGAATACAGCGACTTGTTCCGCGACATGATTGAAGGCTGAGATTAGCCGTTGTTGTTCTTTCCGCGCCCGTTGCACTTCATTCATGGCATTCTGGAAAACGACCGTCGCCTGTGCCATTGCACCAATCTCATCGTCGCGATCCGTGTCGGGGATGCTCGCAGAGTTCAGTCCGTTTGAGATATTGGACATGCAGGCGACGATGACTTCGACGCGCACTTTTTTCTCAAGCAGCTCATCACGTTGGCGTTTTAATTGGGTGCGTTCGAGGTCCAACGCTTCGGCCATTTGGTTGAAACAGGTTGCGGTTTCTGCCAACTCATCCCGACCTCGTACGTGGATGCGGTGGTCGAGCTTTCCGTCCGAGATTTGGCGAGCCCCTTCGCGCAGCCAACGCAACTGGCCCGTCAAGATTGAACCCAGCCCATAGCCGAAAAATGCCACAAGTGACATGCCGATACCGGCCACAATCAGATTCCATTGCAGCGCGTCTGCGAGTTCCTTTTCCACAGCGAGCGTGGAAATCCCCAGCTCGATCGTGCCGTACACGGTGCCGTTGACGGCAATATCCAAGTCAATGTCAATCCGGTGGTCAGAGCGGGCGGTGTCAAAGTCATTGTCGCGGACAAAGGGCGCAGCCAAAGCGCTGGCCGCTCCGCCCTCAGACAGGGTGATACCAGCCGGGCTCTTGATGCGAAGGTATGTTAGCTCTTCACTAATAACCGCAGTTTCGATGGTCGCGTCCAGCGTTGCCAAATCGGTCGCGATCAAGGCGTCTGCGACGGCGTTGGCGAACACGCGGGTTGTTGCTTCGGCGCGCTGGTAAAGTTGGGTGGTTGCCGAGCCACCAAGCGCAAACTGGTTAACCGCGATCAGAATTGCCATCACCGTCAGTTCGATGGTGGCAATCCCCAAAACTGTCTTTAGCCGGAAGGACATGAGACAGACCCTTGTTCAAGAATGCCCGTTTCGGCCCGCGTCATTGAAAGGGCGCGAACATCATCCCAATCGGCATCCTGTGCAGGGTCAAGGCCACGCATTCCGATGCCGGTGACCAATTCAGGTTGATCGGTTGCCATATCGATCATGGCGTTTTGAATGGCTTGCGCTTGGTCGGGGGTTAAATCGGGATGAACGGCGAAGGCATGCGGGGTAAAGCCCTGCGTTTCGTGTATTATGCGCAGTTGGTCGCGCACGGCGGGGTCTGTGGCGTTCAGCGTGCGCGCAACGCCGCCACCAGCCGGAACCAGCCCAGCAGCAACCGCACGATAGACACTGTCATGCGAGCGGACATAGCTGGGGTCAAAAGCGACACCAGATTGCGACAGGTATGATCGGGTCAGGATGCTCGCCCCGAAAGCTCCGGGGGACGGAAACGCGATAGTCCTGCCGTCCAGTTCAAGCACTTCGCCAATGACAGAGTCTGCGCGGGCGACGATAACGCCTTTCAGTTGTTTTTCGGATTGGCGTGCAACGGCGCGGTACCCTGCTTCCGTCGAAAACAACGCGTAGTGCATTGGGTTCATATAGGCGATATCGTACCTGCCGCTCGCCAAACAGGCTTCGAAAGTTGGAATGTCCTTTGTGGTTTTGAAGCGGAAGGTCAGTCCGGTTTTCTTGCCCAGCTCATTCAGAAACGGTCCCCACATTTTCGCCAGCCTACTGGCCGATTGCTGCGGGACGATCCCAAAGGTCAGAACTTTGTTTTCATCCGTTTGACTGGCGCCAGCTGGTTCAATCAGAGCCAGTACAAAGCCTAGGGCAGCGGCAAGAACTCTTTTCATCAGCCGATCCCCTGAACGGCATCTGCGAGGTTCAGCCGCCAGTACATTGGGCTGCGCTCTTCGGCCATTGCTTTGGTGACTTCGAAGATCAACTGATCTGGGTTCAATGGCTTGGAAAGGAAGGCGACCGCCTCTTCCTGCACTGAGGATTCCATCGAATCCGGGTCGCCGCTCAGCACGATGTACCGCAGATCACGGTCATGAAACCTTGCCTTAGAGCGAGAGACGAATTGAATTCCATTGGTGGCTTCCTCGCTCGCTTCGGCAAAGTGAACATCAGTAACGATGATCCGAATTGTCGGATTGGCCTCGAGCGCTTGGACGGCGTCGTCAATATTGTCGGCAGTAATCGCGTTCCAACCCTCAATGCCCGAGATATCCTTCATCTCTTCAAGCGCGAAAGTGTCATCATCGACGAACAGGACCGCAGGCCCGGTCTCTTCGGGCAATTGTACGAACCCGGACTTGTGCGTTGCGGAGAGCTGTTCGATTGCATTTCGTGCAAGTGCGTTCATGACTGTACTCCATTTTGGTCATTTGGACGTGCCAGCAGGGTACGCGTTCGATACAATTTTACGCAAATCGGAGTTGAACAAATGGTAAACGCAGTGACTATACCGGGGCGGTGTCGACCGCAGGGGGGTGGGCTGATCACCCATTGTTGATATGTTCCAACAGGTCATCAACATCCAGTGGCTTGGATAAGCAGGCCATTGCCCCAAGCCGCATCGCCTCTTCTCGATTTGTTTCTGCCCCATGCCCACTGACCACATATACACGTGATTGCACGCGTCGATTTTTCAGATGTTCGAGCAGTTCCAAACCGCTCATTTTGGGCATCTTGAGGTCGGTAACAATCACGTCGAAGCTTTCACTATCGCAAAGTTCAAGCGCTTCGATCGCGGTAGCGGCTGTGGCTACGTTAAAGTCCTCAAATTCAAGAGATTCCTTTAGTTCCTCTCGGATCATCGTTTCGTCGTCGACGACAAGAACCTTCAACATGATGCCTCCAGACACAGTGCGCATTCCGAACAGGTCCTGACGGCTTAGCCGGATTTACATAATGATTGGTTGCCAATCCCAAGATTGTCGCAGCGAAACTCCGCAAAATACGATTCAACAAATAGGATGGTACAGTTCGCGGCAGCATGGCGTCGAAAAATGCGGATGCGAGCAAGAAGGTTGTTTTGGACGTCTCTTGCCAGTGAACCGTTTGCAGCGAAAACGCGCGCTGGGGTTAATGGAGAGAGGCCGTAAGATCGGGTAGCACCGTATTTCCCCTTATTTTGATAGGCTAAGGTCTGACAAGCTCGACGCCTGAAATGACAGTCTGACGCCGTTGGGGTGGGAAAGGCACACCGCCAGCCCGCCGGCAGTCGATGCAACAACCACACAATGTGATTGGGTTTTATCGGCTTTGTCAAAGCGCCTGGGAACCGGTGTTCACTTTCGACCTGTAAGCGAAATCGGTGAAGTAAACACAAGTCTTACACACTGAAGCCGCGTCAAATGAATACTGCTTTAGGGGATGGTGCCCAGGAGAGGACTCGAACCTCCACGTCCGTAAGGACACTGGCACCTGA